>JBOGZH010000062.1:0-18827 GCA_050697095.1 Solirubrobacterales bacterium | reverse complement strand
CAAGGACGCAGCCGGTGAAGCGTGGCAGCGCCACGCAAGCCGGCGAGGACGCCGCCCGGCGCGACGCGGCGCCGCCAGGCGTGCGCGGGGAACCCGCATCAGGCCTCTAGATCTTCAGCAGGACGAGCGTGTTGACGGCGAACATGATCGCGAAGAAGATCGTCCAGCGGTCGAGGTTTCGCTCCACCAGCGACCCGCCCCCGAACGTGCTGCCCGTCTGGCCGATCCCGAACGCGCCCGACAGCCCCGTGTCCTTGCCGGAGTGCAGCAGGACGAGGAAGATCAGGATCACCGCGATCAGAACCTGGACGACTCCTAAAACCGTTTCCACAGCTTGGGGAGTGTAGCCATCAGTTCTCAGTTCTCAGTTCGCCCCAGTCCTTACTACTGACTACTGACTACTGACTACTGAGCCTGTCCAGCTCCTTCAAGATCGCGATCGCCTCGCGCCGCAGCTCCGCGTCCTGGCGGCGCCACTCCTCGCGGGTGACCTTCCCCGACTCGCGGTCCATCTCGGCGTCGCGGATCTCGCGGTACTTCGCCTCCTTGCGCGCCTCGAGCTCCGCGATCCGTGGGTCCTCGAGCTCCGCCTCCCCGCGCGCCGGACGGCGCAGCGGAGCGGTCACGAAGACGATCACGACCAGCAGGATCGCGGCCACGAGCAGGAACTCCATCGCTCGGAAGGCTACGGCCGGCGGAAGCCTAGTGGTGCCTCTAGGCCCGCGACAGCTCGCGGGCGAGGCGGGCCGCGTACACGTCGGCCACCCTGCGCCGGCGCGCTTCGGCCGTCGGCCACAGGGCGATCAGCGCCCCGACGAGCGCGAGCAGCCACCCGATCCAGATCCACGTCACGAGCGGGTTGACGTTGACGCGGAAGTTCGCGGGGGGCGGCTCGTCCTGGTAGCGGGAGGCGATCTCGCGAATCGCTGAGCCCTGAAGCGAGGCCAGCTGCTCGCGGGCGCCCGGGGCCTCGGCGGGGAGGCGCTCGGCGAGCGTCGCGAGGTTGCGATCCGCCTCCTCGATCACGGGATCGAGCCGGGTGAGGTCGGGTTGCATCGCGGTCCAGAAGTCGCCGTCGAGGCCGTCGGTGCGGCCGACCTCGCTCGTCGCCTCACCCTCGAAGAACCCGCGCACGGGGGCGCTGGGGTCGGTGTCGCGGCTCGAGTAGTAGTTGCGCGACGGGTGCAGGGTGGCGAAGCGCTCGCCGTCGCGGGTTACCTCGAGCACGCCCCCGAACGTGAGCCGCTGCTCGCTGCTGCTCACGCTCTGGGTCGGCTCGACGTAGCGGACCTCGTACTCGCCGACCGCGGCCGACTCGCCCGGCGACAGGAACACGTCGCGGCTCGTTTGGAAGGTCGAGGAGGCCGCGACCCCGATCAGCAGGACCGCGATCCCGGCATGAACGGTGTAGCCGCCGTAGCGACGGCGATTGCGGGAGACCATCGCGAGCAGGGCGCCGGGTACGGACCCTCCGGCGAGCCGCCGCCGAGCCATGACGCCCTTCGCGAACTCCTGCGCGAGGGCCGCGAGCGCGAAGGCCGCGAACGAGAACAGGGCCAGCGCCCACGGCTCGCCGCCGGCGTCCGTGAACGCGATCAGCGCCGCCGTGGCGCCGACCGCGACGGCGAGCGGGACCCGGAAGATCCGCCACGCGGCCTCGCGGCTCATCCGGCGCCACGCGACGAGCGGGCCGATCCCCGTGAACAGCACCAGCACGATCGCCAGCGGGGTCACGAGGCGGTTGAAGAACGGCGGGCCGACGGAGGAGCGCGTGCCGGTGATCGCCTCCGAGACGAGGGGGAAGAACGTCCCCCAGAAGATCACCGCGCAGAGGCCGAGGAGAAGCAGGTTGTTGACGAGGAATATCGCCTCGCGCGAGAACAGCGAGTCGATCCTGCGCTCCGAGCGCAGATCGTCGAGCCGGGAGACGATCAACGTCGCGGAGCCGAGCACGACGCATGCGATCAGGACGAGGATCGGCGGGCCGACCGTGGAGGCGCCGAACGCATGGATCGAGTCGAGGATCCCGGAGCGAACCATGAACGTTCCGAGGAGCGCGAGCGAGAACGCCGTGACGATCAGCGACGAGTTCCAGACCTTCAGCATCCCGCGCCGCTCCTGCACCTGGATCGAGTGCAGGAACGCCGTCGTGAGCAGCCACGGCATCAGCGACGCGTTCTCCACCGGGTCCCAGGCCCAGTAGCCGCCCCACCCGAGCTCGCTGTAGGACCAGCGGGCGCCGAGCGCGACCCCGATCGTGAGGAAGGTCCAGGCGATCAGCGCGAAGCGCCGGGTTGAGCGGATCCAGCTCGCGTCCACCCTCCTCGTGATCAGGGCTCCGATAGCGAACGCGAACGGAATCGAGAGGAACACGTAGCCGGAGTAGAGCATCGGGGGATGAATCGCCATCGCCGGGTGGCGGAGCAGCGGGGTCAGCCCGACGCCCTCCGCGGGGGCGGGATCGAGGCGGGCGAACGGGTTCGCGTCGGGGCCGGCGAGCAGCATCAGGCCGATGAAGAACGCCCCGACGCCCATCAGCACCGCGGTCGCCCAGGGAACGATCTCGCGCAGCCTGTTCCTCGTCGCGTAGAGCACCGCGGAGGAGGCAAGCGACAGCACCCACGCCCACAGCAGCAGCGAGCCGCCCTGGCTCGACCACATCGCGGTCAGCTTGTAGCCGGTCGGGGTGGTGGTCGAGGAGTGGTCGGCGACGAGCCGGAAGGAGAAGTCGGAGCGCAGGAACGCGACCTCGAGGATCACGACCGCGAGCGTGAGCAGCGCCGCGAGCGCATACACGCCGCGGCGCGAGGAGTCCACCCAGCGGCGATCGCCCCTCGTTCCGGCGAGCGCGGCGGCGCCCGCGTAGAGCGCCGCCACCAGCGCCAGGATCAGGCACGCGGCGCCCAGGACGATCACTCGATGATCACCTGGTCGGGGTTCTCCTCGGCCTCGTCCGAGAACTTGGACGGGCACTTGGTGATCAGGCTGTCCCGCTCGGCGACGAACGCGCCCTCCTCGAGCCGGCCGGTGACGATCACCTCGCGGCCCTCGCGGAAGGGGTCGGGAACGGTCCCCGTGTAGCGAACGGGGAGGTCCGCCGACCCGTCACGGTCCTCGATCCCGAACCGCAGGCCGGTGTCGGTTCGCTCGACCGACTCGGCGACGACCTTCCCGGTGAGGTCGTAGGTGTCTCCCGAGCCCCCGGTGAGCAGGTCGGAGGGCTGCTTCGCCTCCGTCGAGGCGCTGAACGAGGTGTAGACGAGCGCCGCGGCCAGGAGCACCGCTGCGCCGAGGGCCACGCCGAGTCGGATCTTGCGCTTGCGATCGGGGTCCATCCGGGGAGGAGGGATTATCGCAATGCGACAATGCCACCCGATGGCCGATGACCCCGTGCTTGTGATCACCGGCGCGAGCAGCGGGATCGGCGCCGCCACCGCCCGCCGGACGGCGGAGGCGGGTTACCGGCTCGTGCTCGGCGCGCGGCGAAAGAAGGCCTTGGACGAGCTGGCCCGCGAGCTTGGCGGCCGAGACCGCGCGATCGCGCGCAGCTGCGACGTCACCGACTGGGCCGACGTCGAGGGGCTCGCCGAGGTCGCAATGGAGAGGTACGGCCACATCGACGCCGTGTTCGCGAACGCCGGGTTCGGGGCCAAGCGCGGCTTCCTCGAGGAATCGGTCCCGCACTGGAAGGCGATGATCGACACCAACATCCTCGGGGTGGCGCTGACGATCCGCGCCACCCTCCCCCGCCTGCTCGAGCGCGACAGCGGCCACTACGTGATCACCAGCTCGGTCGCGGGGCGGCGGGTGCTCCCGGGCTCCCTCTACTCGGCGACCAAGTGGGCGGCGGCCGCGATCGGCGAGGGGCTGCGCCAGGAGCTCCGCCAGATGCACGAGACCGAGCGCATCCGCGTCACCCTCGTCGCTCCCGGGATGACCGACACCGAGTTCTTCGACAATCGCCCCGCCAAGGCGCTCGACGCGGACGACGTCGCGCGCGCCGTCGTGTACGCGCTTTCCCAGCCGCCGCACGTGGACGTGAACGAGATCCTGATCCGCCCCGCGAGCCAGTCGGCCTGAGCGTCGGGATACCCTGGCGTCCGTGAGCGAGCGGCGCGATCCGGGCGCGGTCACCGAGGGGATGAAGGTCGGCGGTTACTACGACGCGCACTCCGAGTACCAGCGCCGCGTGGTCGAGGGTGGCGACGCGGCGATCCGCTCGATCGTCGAGGCGATCGATCTGGACGCCGTCGACGGGGCCCTGACCATCGCCGACTACGGCGCGGGGACGGGCGCGACGTCGGTGCACTCGATGCGCACCGCCGTCGCCGCGCTGCGCGACCGGAATCGGGATCTGCCCGCGCTCGCGATCCACAACGACGTGCTCACCAATGACTTCACGGCCCTGTTCGGCAACGTCGGCGGCAGCGAGAGCTACCTCGAGCTTCCCGGGGGACCGGTGTACGCGGCCGCGGCCGCCGGCTCCTTCTACTCGCAGGTCGTCCCGTCGGGAACGGTGCACCTCGGCACGTGCTCGAACGCTGCGCACTGGTATCGCGAGCAGCCCGCGGTGGACCTGCCGGGCTCGATGTTCTTCCCCGACGCGAAGGGCGACGCTCGCCGCGCGCTCGCCGATCAGGCAGCCGCCGACTGGCTGGCGTTCCTCACCGCCCGCTCGAACGAGCTTGCTCCCGGCGGCCGTCTGTTCGTGGAGGGGATCGGGCGCACCGAGGACGCCGGCGGCGGCGCGCGCGTCTCGGCGTCGTTGCTGCTCCGCGCGATGTGGGAGGTCGCCGAGCGCCTCAGTGACGAGGGGATGCTCGACCGGGAGGTCCTCGACCGTTACGTCTTCCCCGTCTACTGCCGCAACGCGGAGGAGGCGACCGCGCCGGTCCAGGCGGAGCTCGCGGGTGGGTTCGAGGTCTCGTCCGCCGACATCGACGAGGTCCCGAACCCCTACTGGGAGGTGCTGGAGCGCGACGGCGACCGCGCCGCGTACGCGTCGGCCTACACGGCGTTCGCCAGGGCGTTCTCGGAGTCGACGATGACGACTCACCTGTTCGAGCCCGGGGCCCGCGGGATCGAGCCGGCGGAGCTGTGCGACGAGTTCTTCGCCCGCTTTCGGGCCGCGAGCAGAGCCGATCCCGACGCCGGCCGCTACGAGGCTTGGATCCTGCGGCTCGTTCTGGTCCGGCGCTAACGGCGGAGCTGAAGGTCTTGCGCCGCGGGCGGGCGCTGGTCAAGCTAGCCCCGCTTGACGAGCTTGACCTTCGTGCTCGCGGTGTTCGAGGTGCCGCCGGTGGGGGTGAAGGTGACGTCGGGCTCGGCGAGTCTGAGCGCGAGTGGTAGCAGCGCTGTCGCGGCGACCGCGGGTTTCCGTGCAGGATCGCGACAACACATAGTCACATCAAGAGCCGGTCGGCTTTTCGAACTAGTCAGGCTTTATCAGTTTGCGATAAAGCGTGATAAGGCGACCGTTCTCTTGACCACGTTCGAAGAGCGCGCCAGAGAGCGGAGCTGGACCACAGTTGAGGCCGAGATCACCAAGAACACGGATTTTGGTGGCCGCATGGCACAGCTCGCGCGGCGCGCGTTGCTGCAGCTCGCGCCTCGTGCCCGCTGGAAGGACCGCGCGAAGCGCGCGGCCGCTGTCCTCAGCTCGTTCCAGGTCACGGTTTCGCCGGACGGATCCGTGACGGCCGGCATCGGCGTGGACGCCCTGGAAGGCGTCGCTGACAGCGGAGAGCTCGCTGAGGACCTGACCGACCTTCTGATAGCACTCGTAGAGGCTGCCGCCGATTGCCGTACTCCTGGAGGAAGTACGGGTACCCATCGCGCGCGATGGCCGAGCTGGGATCCGAGCCGCAACAGGCAAAGGACGTAGCAGGGCTCTTGGGCAGGACATCCGAGCAACTAGGGCCGACGCGGTCCCGCTTGATCGACAAGGGCCTTCTCTACACGCCTGGGCATGGGCTAGCCGCGTTCACGGTTCCCCAGTTCGATCGATACGTGCGGCGCACCTACGATCTCTGACGGCGTGCCCTTCTCGACTCATCCGACGGCCACCATGCGGCGGTTTTGGCCTGCCGCAGCGTGACGGAGATCTTCCCCAGAGCGGACGATAGGTTGAGAATCCGCGCCATCACGCTTTGCTTGCGGGTCAGCGCGCAGGTGCCACCAGTGCTGCAAATCCTCCACAGTCCCCCGGCCCTTGTGCGCCGTGTCGCGGTCGCGCTCGCGACGCTGACGCTCGCGACGCTGGCGCTCGCCGCCCGCGCCGATGCCTTCGTCTACTGGGCGAACATCAACACCGGCACGATCGGACGCGCCAACCTCAACGGCTCGGGCGCGAACCAGAGCTTCATCACCGGCGCAAGCGGCCCCGTCGGGTTGGCGGTCGACGGCGCCCACGTCTACTGGGCGAACTTCGACATCAACACGATCGGGCGCGCCGACCTCGACGGCTCCGACGCCGACCAGAGCTTCATCACCAGCCCCAATGTCATCCGGGGATTGGCGGTCGACGGCGATCACGTCTACTGGACGAACCCCTTCGTCAACACGATCGGGCGCGCCGAGCTCGACGGCTCCAACGCCAGCCAGAGCTTCATCACCGGCGCCAGCGGCCCCGCCGACGTGACGGTCGACGGCGATCACGTCTACTGGACGAACCTCGACCTCGGCGCGATCGGGCGCGCCAAGCTCAATGGCTCGGGCGTCAACCAGAGCTTCGTCGCTGGCGCCGGCGAACCCGTCGGGATGGCGGTCGACGGCGCTCACCTCTACTGGACGAACACCTCCACCGACACGATCGGGCGCGCCGACCTCGACGGCTCGGGCGTCAACAGCACCTTCATCACCGGCGCCCGCGGCCCCGTCCAGATAGCGGTCGACGGCGCTCACGTCTACTGGACGAACTTCAGCATCAACGCGGTTGGCCGCGCCGACCTCGACGGCGCCAACCCCGACCAGGCCTTCATCACCGGCGCCAGCGGCCCCTCCGGGGTGGCGGTCGGCGCGCTGGGCACGGCCACCGCTGAGCAGACTCAACAGCAAAAGGGCAAGCGGATCCGTGTCAAGGTCAAGGTGACAGCCGAAGACGACCTCACCGCCAAGGCCCGCGGCAAGATCAAGGTCAACCCGACCTACAAGCTGAAGCCGAAGGCGGTCGAGGTCGCCGCGGGCCAGACCGAGAGGTTGAAGCTCAGGCCGAAGCGCAAGGCACAGGCAAAGATCGCCAAGGCGCTCAGGAAGCTCGGAAACAAGGCGGGGGCGAAACTCGTGGTGAAGCTCACCGACGGGAGCGGTAACACGGTCTCGGAGAGGCTGGGGGTAAGGCTGAAGCGGTGACGAAGCCGAATTCCGGCCTGTCGCAACCTGTCGCGAAGGCCCTTTGTAAGCGGACGACGGGACTTGAACCCGCTACCTCGAGCTTGGGAAGCTCGCGCTCTACCAGGTGAGCTACGTCCGCGTGCCGCCAATTCTAAGACCCGCCGCGGAACCGCCTCTCTACCCTTCCTCGGGTGAGTGCGCGCGCGTTCGCGGTCTTCATCGCCGTCCTCGCGGTGATCGGGTTGCTTGGATTCGGACTCCTCGCGAAGGACAGCGAGGGCCTCGCGGTCGGCGAGCCGGCGCCCGAGGCCGAGCTTCCGCACCTCGACGGCGGCGGAACGGCGAGCATCGCCGACTACCGCGGGGAGTGGGTGCTGGTCAACTTCTGGGCCTCATGGTGCCTGCCGTGCCGGGACGAGTCCCCCGCCCTGCAGCGCTTTCACGAGCGCAATCGAGACCGCGGGCTCGTCGTGCTGGGGATCAACACCCAGGACCTGAGCGACGACGCGCTCGACTTCGTAAGTGAATTCGACCTCACCTACCCGCAGCTTCGCGACCCCGACGGAGGGAACCCCCTTTCGGAGGAGGCATTTGGGGCCACCGGCCTTCCGGAGTCGTACCTGATCGACCCCCGGGGCGACCTCGCGCTGATCCGCCGCGGGCCCGTCGACGAGGAGTACCTGGACCGGTTCGTGGAGCCGCTTATCCGATGAGACGACTCGCCGCCGTGATCTCGATCCTGCTCGCAGCTGCGGCCGCCGCCACGCCGGCCGCGGCCGCCGAGCCCCGTGCCTCGCTGACCGACATCGAGGACGAGGTGATGTGCCCGATCTGCGGCACGCCGCTCAACCTCGCGGCCGCGCCGCAGGCGGAGCGCCAGCGCGCCTACATTCGAAGGCTGATCGCTCGCGGCGAGACCAAGGATGAAATCAAGGATGCCCTGGTGCGCGAGTACGGGCCCGAGGTCCTCGCCACCCCGGATTCCGAGGGCATCGACCTCGCGGCGTGGATCGTGCCGATCGGGGGGGTGCTCGTCGCCGCGGTCGCCGTCTTCATCGGCCTGCGCCGGTGGCGGCGGCGCCCGGACGAGAACGACGAGCGCGGCGACGGGCAGGAGCCGGACCCGTCGGACAGCGAGCGGCTGCGCTCGGATCTGGCCCGGTACGACCTATGAGCCGACGCTCGAGCGCTGCTTGAGCTCCTCGAGGACGTCGTCCGGGAAGCCCGGCACGTCGTCGATGTCGTCGAGCGAGCCGAAGCCGCCGCGCCGCTCGCGGTACGCGATCAGCCGCTTCGCCTGCGTGATCGAGAGATCGAGCGCGCGAAGCTCCTCGTAGGTCACGTCGTTTAGATCGAGCGGCCCGTCCGGCGCGCGCGTGGACTTCAGCGGCTCCGGGGGCCTCGCCGGCGGCCTGCGCGGCTTGCGGCTCGCGGCGCGCGGAGCCGTTCGGCGAGCCGGCGTCTGAAACGGAACCGTGCCCGCCTCCGCGACCGCCGCCTCGTGCGCCCGGATATAGCGGTAGTAGCTCTCGTCGAACGCCTCGGCGAAGTTGGCGATCACGCCGATCACCGGGGTGTCGAACTGCTCGAGGCGGTCGCGCAGCTCCTCCACGTCATCACGGCGGTCGCGGCCCAGCCCCACCACGATCACCACACCGTCCACGTGGCCGAGCAGCGGAACCGCATCGGGAAGGATTGTCGCGGGTGGCGTGTCCACGACCACGAGGTCGTATCTGCTCTCGGCGTCGTGCAGCACCTCCGCCATCCGCTGCGACTCGAGCAGCGGCGTGGGGTTCGGGGAAGCCGCGCCGGCGTGGATCAGGTCGACCGAGCCCGAGACCCCCTCGGCGCCCGTCGTCACCTCGACCGTGGTGACCGATTCCTCGAGGCTCGCCTCGCCCGCCAGCACCCCACTCAGCCCCGCGCGTGCCGGCTCGGCCACCGCGGCGAGGCTCGGCTGGCGCATGTCCGCCTCGATCACGAGCACCCGGTCTCCGGTCGTGGCATCCGCCGCGGCGAGGCAGAACGCGACGGTGGTCTTCCCGTCCCCCGCCTGGGGGGAGGTGAGGAGAACGGAGTGGATCTCGCGATCGAGCTCGAGGTAGCGGATTCCCACCCGCGCCATCTGGAAGGTCTCCGCGTCGGCGGCCGGGAGGTCGCGCAGCGTCTGGTCGAGCACGAGCGCCGGGCTCCTCGGCACCCGAGCGAGCAGCGGAACGCCGAGCAGCTCGTCGAGCTCACGCGCCCCCCTGATTCGGCGGTCGAGCGCGTCGCGCACGAGCGCGATCAGGACGCCGGCGACGAGTCCGGCGAGCGCTCCGATCAGGGTGTTGGGGACCGTCTTCGGCGAGACCGGGTTCTCGGGTGAATCGGCCTCCTCGACGACCGTCGCATCGGCGGCGAACCGATCGCCGAGCTCGTCGGTGTAGTCGACGAACTGCTCCGCGAACGTCGTCGCCAGCTCGGCCGCCCGGTTCGGGGCGTCCGAGCTCGCCTCGACCGCGTAGGTGTTCGCGGCGGCCCCCGCGGACACGGTGACCCCGTCGGAGACGAAGTCCTCGCTCGCACCGCCGAGCTCCTCTCCGGTCCTCAGGGCGACCTCGTCCGCGTCGGCGAACTCGATCACGTCGGTCCGCGGCAGCTCCGCCTCGTCGGTGGGATCAACGCGTACCGTCGCGGTCGCCTCGTAGCGCGGCTCTTGGGCCAGCGCGAGGACCAGCACCACGCCCGGGACGAGCAGGGTGCAGATCGCGACGATCTCCTTGCGACGACGGATGGCGTCGAAAAGACCCACCAAGGCCGAACAGGGTACGGGGTTCGCTTCAGCTCGATGCGATCAGGGAGCGGCCTGTCATCTCGGCCGGCTGCTCGATCCCCAGCAGCGCGAGCACGGTGGGCGCGACGTCGGCGAGGATCCCGCCCTCGGCGAGCTCCAGGCCCGCGACGGTGACGATCAGGGGCACCGGGTTGGTCGAGTGCGCGGTGTTCGGCGAGCCGTCGGGCTCCAGCATGTTGTCGGCGTTGCCGTGATCGGCGGTCACGACGCACACCCCGCCGCGGTCCCGCGCGGCGTCGAGCACCTCCCCGAGGCACCGGTCGACGGCCTCGACCGCCCTCATCGCCGCCGGAATGTCACCGGTGTGGCCGACCATGTCCGGGTTGGCGAAGTTGATGATCCCGAAGCGGTGGGAGTCACGCTCCCAGCGCTCGCGGAACACGGCCGCGGCCGCCTCCGCGCTCATCTCCGGCTTGTGGTCGTAGGTGGGCACGTCGCGCGGCGAGTCCACCAGGCAGCGCTCCTCCCCCTCCCACTCTTCCTCCCGCCCACCGTTGAAGAAGTAGGTCACGTGCGCGTACTTCTCGGTCTCGGCAACGTGGAGCTGGCGCTCGCCGCGCGCGGCGAGCACCGAGGCCAGGGTCACGTCGGGGTCCTGCGGGGGGAACGCCACCGGGTAGCGCCACTCGTCCTGATACTCGGTCATCGTCGCCACCTCCACGCGAGGGGGTGAGCCCCGGGGGAACTCGTCGAACCCTGGGTCGGCCAGCGCGCGCACGAGCTGGCGCGCCCTGTCGGGCCGGAAGTTGAAGACGAGGACCGCGTCGCCGTCGGCGGCCCCGTCGTAGTCACCGATCACAGTCGGGCGCACGAACTCGTCCATCTCGCCGCGCTCGTGAGAGGCGCGGATCGCGTCGAGGGCGCTGTCCGCGTGAAGCCCGTCCCCGTGCGCGATCGCGTCGTAGGCGAGCTTTGTCCGCTCCCAGCGGCGGTCGCGGTCCATTGCGTAGTAGCGACCACTGACGGTTCCGATCCGGCCGGCGTGGCGCAGCCATCGCTCCAGCTCCTCCAGGTACCCGGGCGCGGAGTCCGGGAGCGTGTCGCGGCCGTCGGTGAAGGCGTGGACGACGAGGTCCGGTACTCCCTCGGCCGCGGCGAGCTCGATGCACGCCTCGATGTGCTCCCAGCCGGAGTGCACGCCGCCGTCGGAGACCAGCCCGAGCAGGTGCAGGCGCCCGCGCGGGCCGGAGCGGGCGCGCTCGCAGATTCCCTTCAACGCCTCGTTCTCGAAGAAGCTGCCGTCCGCGATCGCGTCATCGATCCGAAGCAGGTCCTGCCTCACGACCGCCCCCGCACCGAGGTTCATGTGACCGACCT
Source organism: Solirubrobacterales bacterium (assembly GCA_050697095.1). GTDB lineage: Bacteria > Actinomycetota > Thermoleophilia > Solirubrobacterales > 70-9 > DASPWW01. The sequence goes on along the minus strand of JBOGZH010000062.1, from coordinate 7,342 downwards.
CGGAGTTGCCCATCTGCCCGTCCGGGAGGCCCACGTCCCGCCCCGACGCCGACAGCGTGGTGTGCGGATATTGCTCCCACAGCCGATCGAAGACCGGGGTGTCCGCCTGGCTGATCGCGTTCCCCCGGCCGGGCGGGGCGAGTCCCCAGCCGTCGAGAACGATCAGCGCGAGTGAGGCGGCCGGCTCCAGCCCTCTCAAGGCTCCGCCGCCATCACTATGCGCGCGAAGCCCTCCGGATCGAGGCTCGCGCCACCGACGAGCGCGCCGTCGATCTCCGGGCGACCGAGGAGCTCGGCGGCGTTGTCGAGCTTGACCGAGCCGCCGTACAGGATCCTGATCGCCGCCCCGGCTTCCTCGCTGCGCGACGCGATCAGCGACCGGACGAAGCCGATCGTCTCCTCGGCCTGGTCCGGGGTCGCGGTGCGACCGGTCCCGATCGCCCACACGGGCTCGTAGGCGATCACGACCTCCGCGAGGCGATCGTCCGCGATCCCGGCGAGGTCGGTCTCGACCTGTCGCCGCAGCACGTCCTCGGTCGCGTCGGCGTCGCGCTGCGACTCGGTCTCCCCCACGCACAGGATTGGCTCGAGCCCGCCATCGAGCGCCGCCGGCACCTTTCGCGCCAGCGCGTCGTCGGTCTCGCCGAAGTAGGTGCGGCGCTCCGAATGACCGAGCACGACGCCCCCGACGCCGAGCTCAGCCAACATCGGGGCCGAAACCTCCCCCGTGAACGCCCCCTCGGGCTCCTCGTGCATGTTCTGCGCTGCCACCTTGACGTTGAGCTGCGAGCACAACTCGACGACCGCCTTCAGGGCGAGGTACGGAGGGCAGATCACGATCTCCGCCCCATGCTCCTCCTCGACCCGGGGCAGGAAGTCGGTGAGGAAGGCCTCGGCGTCGGCGATCGTCTTGTGCATCTTCCAGTTGGCGGCGATAACTGGGGTTCGAGCGCTAGTCAACGGCTTGCTCCTGATCCGGGGGAGCCGCGCATGGACGCGTGGCGAGGGGGCGGAGCCCCCGTGCATCCACTAGCGCCTCCACCCCGGGGAGCTTGCGACCCTCCATCAGCTCGAGCGACGCTCCTCCCCCGGTCGACAGCCAGTCCACCTCGTCCGCGAGTCCGAACTGCGTCAGCGCCGCGGCGGAGTCGCCGCCGCCGACGACGGTCCTACCGGGCGCGGCGGCGACCGCCTCCGCGACCGCGCGGGTGCCACCGGCGAAAGGCTCGAGCTCGAACGCACCCATCGGGCCGTTCCAGAACACCGTCCCGGCGTCGGCGACCGCCTCCGAGTAGGCGGCTGCGGTCCGCGGCCCGATGTCGAGGCCCATCCAGCCGTCGGGCACCTCGGTGCCGTCGAGCTCCCGGGGGTCCGCGCCGGCGTCGAAGCGCTCTCCGAGCACGAGGTCGACCGGGAGGCGGAGCTCGCACTCCGATTCCCGGGCGCGCTCGAGCGCATCACGTGCGAGATCGACGCCCTCCGGCTCGACGAGCGAATCGCCGGTCGGCTGGCCCTGGGCGCGGAAGAAGCTGAAGCACATCGCGCCCCCGATCAGGATCCAGTTCGAGGTCTCGAGGAAGTGGTCGATCGTGCCGATCTTGTCCGTCACCTTCGCACCCCCGAGGAGGACGGCGAGCGGTGGCTCGGGATCGTCGCGAACGGCGGTCAGCTCCCGCACCTCGCGCTCCAGCAGCAGCCCCGCGTAGCCGGGAAGGTCGTGGGCGACGCCCTCGGTGCTCGCGTGCGCCCGGTGCGCGGCGGCGAAGGCGTCGTTCACGTACACGTCGGCGAGCGCCGCGAGCGCCCTGGCGAGCCGGTGATCGTTCTCGGTTTCACCCGGCTCGAACCTCGTGTTCTCGAGCAGCATGAGCTGGCCGGGGTCGAGTCGCTCCGCGAGTGCGGAGACCTCCTCCCCGACGACGCCGGGGGCGAGAGACACCGCCGCTCCGAGCAGCTCGGCGAGGCGCTCCGCGGCCGGCGCCAGCGAGAGGTCGGGGTCGCGGCCCTCGGGTCTGCCGAGATGGGAGCAGAGGACGATCGCGGCGTCGCGCTCCAGCAGCAGCTCGATGGTCGGGAGCGCCGCGCGGATGCGCGTGTCGTCCTCGACCTCGCCCTCGCGCAGCGGGACGTTGAAGTCCACCCGCGCGAGGACGCGCCTTCCGGCGACGGGCGCGTCGCGAACGCTCGCCTTCGTGAAGGTGCTCACCTCGCGGTGCGAAGCGCTAGGCGACGGCTACCGGCTTCGCCTGGAGCACCTTCTCGGCGAGCTCGACGCAGCGGTTGGAGTAGCCCCACTCGTTGTCGTACCACGCGATGACCTTCAGCAACCGCCGCTCCATCACCATCGTCTGCTCGGCGTCGAAGATCGACGAGTGGGGGTCCTTGACGATGTCGGTCGAGACGATCGGGTCCTCGGTGTAGGCGAGGATCCCGCGAAGCGGGCCGTCGGCGGCGGATCGCGCCGCCTCGTTCACCTCCTCGGCGCTCGTCTCGCGCCCGACCTCGCACACGAGGTCCACGACCGAGCCGGTCGCGACCGGGGCCCGGACCGCGACGCCGTTGAGCTTCCCGTCCAGCTCCGGGAGCACCAGACCGATCGCCTTCGCGGCGCCCGTGCTCGTCGGAATCAGGTTGATCGCCGCGGCGCGTGCGCGGCGGAGATCCTTGTGCGGAAGGTCCTGAAGGCGCTGGTCCGCGGTGTAGGCATGAATCGTCGTCATCAGCCCTCGCTCGATTCCCACGCTGTCGTTGATCACCTTCGCGAGCGGGGCGAGGCAGTTGGTCGTGCAGGAGGCGTTGGAGATGATGTGGTGCTCCTCGGGGTCGTACACCGCGTCGAAGTTGACCCCGAGCGCCACCGTGACGTCGGGATCGGTGGCGGGAGCGGAGATGATCACCTTGCGCGCCCCGGCCTCGAGGTGCTTTGCCGCGTCGTCGCGCTTCGTGAACAGGCCCGTGGACTCGATCACGACCTCGACGTCGAGCTCGCCCCACGGCAGCGCGGCAGGATCCCTCTCCGCGAGGACCTTGATCTCGCTTCCGTTGACCGCGATCGCCCCGTCCGTCGCCTCGACCCGGCCCGGGAAGCGACCAAGGATCGAGTCGTACTTGAGCAGGTGGGCGAGCGTCTCCGGCTCGGTGATGTCGTTGACCGCGACGAACTCGAGATCGGTTCCGGCCTCGTGGGCGGCCCGGAACAGATTGCGGCCGATGCGGCCGAACCCGTTGATCCCAACCCTGACTGACATCTGATCCTCCTAGCTCGTCACGGAACGAAGGACGCTGCTCGCCTCAGAACCTAACTTACTCGGCTACCGCGATCTCGATCCGGTAGCCGTCGGGATCCCGGAGGTAGGCGGAGTAGTAGCTGGTGCCGTACTCGGGCCGCTGGCTCGGCTTGCCGTCGTCGGCGCCGCCTGCCCCCACCCCGCCCTCCCAGGCGGCTCTGACCGCGATCACGCCCGAAGCGGTGAAGCACACGATCTCGGTTCCCGGCTGGACCGGGTCCCCGGCCTTGGCGAAGAACCACGGCCTCGCGATTCCCCACCCGACCCCGCGCTCGCCCCTCGTATGGCGCCGCCACCCGAGCGGCGCGAGCACGGCGTCGTAGAAGCTCCCGCTGCGCTCGATGTCGGACACCTCGATCCTGACGTGGTGGATCACACCCCGCAATCTACCCGGCCGGGCGCTACTCGGAACGCGGGGTCCAGCGAAACCACAGCGCGGCGACCAGGAGGCCGAGCGCGCCCCAGGCGACGAGCACCGCGAGATTGCCGAGCTCGATCCCGGTTCCCGTCGTCTGCGGATCGAACGCCGCGAGGAAGGCCTCGAAGAAATGTCGGAAGGGGAACACGTCGGCGAAGCGGAGCACCCCATCGGGGATCTCGCTCTCCGGGATGAAGATCCCGGAGATGAAGTAGAGCGGCAGCGCGATCGCGTTCGTGACCGCCGGGGCGGCGTCCACCGACGGGATCGCGACAGTGAGGGCCAGCCCCATGCATGTGAAGGCCCCGGCGCCGACGATCAGCGTGATCAGCAGCGCCGCGAGGGTGGTGTCCGGTACGGCTACGTCGTAGACCACACGCCCGATCAGCGTCACCAGGACGGTCATCAGCGCGGAGATCACGACCGCGTTCCCCACCCTGCCCGCGATGAACACCCAGCTCGGGAGCGGGGTCCCGCGCACCCTCTTCAGCACGCCGTTCTCGCGGTCCTGGGTGATCGAGATCGCGGGGCTGACCAGGGTCGCGGAGACCACCGCGAGGGTGAGGATCCCTGGCACGTAGTAGGTGGCGAGCCTGATGCCGCCGAGCTCGTCGATCGTCTCATTACCGAAGATCGTCGCGAAGATGAACAGGAACACGAGCGGCAGCAGCACCGTGAAGAAGACCGAGGTCGGGTCACGCCAGAAGGTCTTCTGGTCGTAGCGGAACTGGTGGATCACGAGGGCCGCCGCGCTCACGTCCGATCCACCTCGTCGGTCAGCCTCAGAAAGACGTCCTCGAGGCTCGGGCGCCGGATCTGAAGCGCGGGAAGGCTCACGCCGCGCTCCAGCGCCCAGCCGGTCAGCTCGTGGAGCGTCTCGACCGGCCTGTCCGTGTGCATCGCGACCAGGCCGTTCGACTTCTGCACCGCGGTGCGGACGGCGCCCGGAAGCTCGTCGATCTTGACATCGGGCGGGAGCCGGAAGCTGACCTCGACGGAGTCGTCCGCGCCGCCGAGCTCGTCCGGCGGTCCCTCGGCGATGATCCGGCCCCGGGCGATGATCGCCACGCGGTCGGCGAGCTCCTGCGCCTCCTCCATGTAGTGGGTGGTGAGGAAGACCGTCTTTCCAAGCTCGCGGAGGCTCGCGATCATCACCCATGCCTGTCGCCTCGCCGTGGGATCGAACCCGGTCGTCGGCTCGTCGAGGAAGAGCAGCTCCGGGTCGCCGATCAGCGCCAGAGCGACGTCGAGGCGCCGCTGCTGCCCACCGGAGAGCTTACCGGCGCGAGCATCGGCCTTCTGCGACAGGCCGACCAGCTCGATCGTCTCGTCGACGGGGCGCGATCGCGGGTAGTACCCGGCGTACTGCTTCACCGTCTCCCGGACGGTCAGCTCCCGCTGCATCCGGCATTCCTGGAGCACGATCCCGACACGCTCGCGCCACGCGCGATCCGCCGACGCGGGGTCGATCCCGAGCACCGTCGCCTCCCCCTCGCTGCGCTGGCGGTAGCCCTCGAGGATCTCCACGGTCGTGGTCTTGCCCGCGCCGTTGGGGCCGACGAAGGCGAAGATCTCGCCCCGGGCGACCTCGAGATCGATGCCGCGAACGGCCTCCAGCTCACCGTACGACTTCCGCAGGCCGCGAACGTGGATCACCGGATCGGCCACCCGGGCGATTCTAGGGACGCTCGCCCGGTGTCAGTCGGCCAGTCGGGCCGCTAGTCGTCCAGCTCCACGTCGCGGTGCACGACGCGGAGCCGAACGTCGTCCCGACTGTCAAGGTGGCGTGCAATCCGGTCCGCCACGCACACGGAGCGGTGGCGGCCGCCGGTGCACCCGATCGCGAGCGTGAGGTGGGCCTTGCCCTCCGCCACGTACGCGGGGAGCAGGAAGTCAAGCATCGGCAGCAGGCGGTCGTAGAACTCGCCCGCGAGCGTCCCGGCTTCGACGTGTGCCACCACCGTCTTGTCGCGGCCGGTGAGTGGGCGGAGGTCCTCGCGGTAGTGGGGGTTGGGCAGAAAGCGGACGTCGAGGACGAGATCGGCGTCCCGCGGCGGCGGGCCGTGCTTGAACCCGAACGTGAGCACGGTCAGCGCGAGGCGCCCCGACCCGTCGCGGCCCAGGATCTCGGTGGCGATCCGGCGCCGCAGCATCGCGCCCGTGAGGTCGCTCGTGTCCATGACGACGTGGGCGCGCTCGCGGAGCGCGCCGAGCACCGCCTGCTCGGAGCGGATCCCGTCGATGATCCGGCCCTCGGGCGCGAGCGGATGGCGGCGGCGGGTCTCCTTGAAGCGATCGAGCAGCGTGCGCTCGTCCGCCTCGAGGAAGATCACAGTCGGGTCGAGGCCCTCCGCCTCGAGCTCGGCGAGGACGCCGACGAGCTCGTCGAAGTACTCGCCGCCCCGGACGTCGGAGACGACCGCCGCCCTGCGGACGTGGCTCCCCTCGTGGCGGAACAGCTCGCCGAGCGACCCGATCATTCGCGGGGGGAGGTTGTCGACGCAGAAGTAGCCGCCGTCCTCGAATGCCGCGATCGCCTCGGTCTTGCCGGCGCCGGAATAGCCGGTGATCACGACAAGATCGACGCGGCGGCCGTCCCTCGACGCTGATCCGTCCGACGGTGTGTGCGTCGCTCGCGCCACGCTCACCCCGCCCTGTGCAGCTGCTTGTGGATGTCGCGCGCGAGCTTGCCCGGAATGCCGGGGACAGCCTCGAGCTCGTCCCGGCTGGCGCTCAGGAACCGCTCCGGGGACCCGAAGTGGCTCAGCAGCGCCCGCTTGCGGGCCGGGCCCACGCCGTGCAGCTCGTCGAACACAGATGTGCGCATCGCCTTTTCGCGTCGCTCGCGGTGGAACTCGACCGCGAACCTGTGCGCCTCGTCACGCACCCGCTGTAACAGCCGCAGAGCCTCGGAGTCGCGGGGGATCGGCACGGGGTCCGAGCGCCCGGGCACGAAAACCTGCTCGATGCGCTTTGCGAGCCCGATCACCGCGGCGCCACGCTCGGCGAACGGGGCAAGCGCCCGCATCCCGGCCGAGAGCTGCCCCTTGCCTCCGTCGATCACTATCAGCCCGGGCAGGGCGGCGAAGCTGTGGTCGCGCTCGGCGTCGTGCGGGGAGAGGTCCGCCTGCTCGAGGTACCGCGCCATCCGCCGCGACAGGACCTCCTCGATCGAGGCGACGTCATCCGGCACCGCGCCCCGGACCTTGAACTTGCGGTAGTGCGCCTTCTTCGGCGCCCCGCCCTCGAACACGACCATCGAGGCGACCGTGTGCTCGGGGCCGAGGTTGGAGACATCGAACCCCTCGATCCGGATCGGCAGCTCCTCGAGCCCGAGCGCCTCGGCGAGCGCCGCGATCGCGCCGACGCGCTGCTGGCGTCGCCGCTCGCGCCGGAGCTGGTCCTGCGCCAGCGCGAGCTTGGCGTTGCGCTCCGCCAGCTCCCGAAGCCGCCGCTTGTCGCCGCGCTCCGCAACCCGCACCTCGACGGCGCCGTCGCGGCGGCTCTCCAGCGCGTCCGAGAGCACGCCCGTGCGTTCGCGCAGCGCCGGGCCGACGACGACCAGCGGCGGCACGGCCGGCGCCGCCGAGTAGTACTGGGCGATGAACTGCTCGGTGACCTCGCCCTCCTCGCGCTC
>JBOGZH010000061.1:0-3153 GCA_050697095.1 Solirubrobacterales bacterium | reverse complement strand
CCCTCGGACCGCCCGCTCACGACCAGCCCGCCCTCGCGCGGACGGCGACCGAGCGCCGCCGAGAGCGGCTCGGTGAAGCGGTTCGCCAGGCGAGGGCGGCGGGGGGCCGCGACGCGGTCCTGCGCGTGCTCGACGTCGATCCCCGCTCGCGGGTGCCGGAGCGCCGGGTGATGCTGACCCCATTCCCGGAGGAATGAGCCTCTACGCCCCGCAGCCGACGAACGTGGGGAGCGCCCGGGGCGGGATTCCGCGCACGGTCGAGGCGGTGGGCGTGGAGGCGGTGCGGGAGGAGTGGCTGGTCGAGGATCGCTGGTGGACCTCCGCCCCGCTCCGCCGGCGCTACTTCGAGCTCGCCCTGGCCGACGGGCGGTGCGTGGTCGTGTTCCGGGAGCTGGAGAGCGGCCGCTGGTTCTCGCAGAGGTCGTGAGGCAAGAGCGATGAGCTACGTCGAGCTGCACTGCCACTCCGCCTACTCCTTCCTCGACGGCGCCTCCGCGCCGGCCGAGCTCGCGGCGGCGGCGGCGGAGCGCGGGTATCCGGCGCTCGCGCTCACCGACCACGACGGGCTGTGGGGGGCGATGGAGCACGCGCACGCCTGCAAGGCGCTCGCCGTCCGCCCGATCACGGGGGCAGAGATCACGGTCGAGGAGGAGGGCCGCGGGGCGTTCCACCTCACGCTGCTGGTCGAGGACGCGAACGGCTATCGCAACCTCAGCCGGCTGATCACCGAGGCGCATCGGGGGACCAGGCCGCGGCCCGATCGAGAGCCCCTCCCTCCCACCGTCCCGGTGGCGGAGCTGGAGCGGCAGGCGGATGGCCTGGTGTGCCTCTCGGGGTGCGCCCGGGAGGGGGCGCTGGCGGGCCGGTGGGCGCGCGATGACCGGCGCGGCGCGAAGGCGCTGGGGCGGCGGTTGATCGCCGCCTACGGGCGGGAGCGCTTCCGGGTCGAGCTTCAGCGCCCCCTGTGGCGCCGCGATCGCGCTCGCAATCGGTGGCTCGCCGAGCTCGCCGAGCGGCTGGGGGTGGCGTGTGTGGCGACCGGCGATGTGCACGCCCACGCCGCCGGGCGTGCCCCGCTCCAGGACGCGCTGGTCGCGGTGCGCCTGGGGGCGACGCTGGAGGAGACGGAGCCCGAAAGAAGGGGCAATGCGGCCTCCGTGATGGCGCCGCCGGCGGAGATCGCGACGCGCTTTCGGGATCATCCGGAGGCGGTCGCGGAGAGCGGTCGGCTCGCCGAGCGGCTGCGGTTCGACCTCACGAGCGACCTCGGGTACCGCTATCCGGGCTCCGAGGACCCGAGCGCCGACCGGCGGCTGACGGAGCTGTGCCGGGCGCGACTCGGGGAGCGCTATCCCGGCGCCCAGGAGCGGGCGGAGGCGGAGCGGCGCCTGGAGGAGGAGTTGCGTGTGATCCGCTCCCTGCGGCTGTCGGGGTTCTTCCTGTTGCATCGCGACCTGCTCGAGCTGGCGCGGGAGGTGGCGCGGGAGGTGCGGGGGCCGGACACGGCGCGGGCCCTGCTCCCTCCCGGGCGGGGTCGCGGCTCCAGCGTGAGCTCGATCGTCTGCTATCTGACCGGCCTCTCCCACGTCGACCCCGTGCGCTGCGAGCTGTTCTTGGGGCGCTTTTTGAACGAGGGGATCACAGACGCGCCGGACATCGACCTAGACTTTCCGCGCGACGTGCGCGAGACGCTGATTCCCCGCGTGCACGAGCGCTACGGCCCAGATCGCTCCGCGCTGGTCGCCGCGTTCGCGACCTATCGCTCGCGGGGGGCGGTGCGGGATCTCGGCAAGGCGCTCGGGTTGCCCCCGGGCGAGATCGAGCGGGTGGCGCGCTCGGTCGACATGCACGGGCGCCCCGACGCCCTCGAGCGCGACCTGGCGGAGGCGATCGGCGCCCAGTGGGCGGCGTCGGTGCGGTGGCGGGCGCTCGTCGAGCTGGCCGGGGAGGCGTGGGGCCTCCCCCGCCACCTCTCCCAGCACCCGGGCGGGATGGTGCTCTCGACCCGTCCCCTGGTCGACCTCTGCCCGGTGCAGCCGGTTGCGATGGAGGGTCGCCAGGCGGTGCAGTGGGACAAGGACTCGTGCGCGGACGCGGGCTTTCTGAAGATCGACCTGCTGGGCCTGGGGATGCTGTCGGCGGTCGAGCGCTGCGTGGAGGAGATCGCGCGCGTGCGCGGGGAGCGGATCGACCTCTCGCGGATCCCGCTCGACGATTCCGAGGTGTACGGGACGATCCAGAGGGCGGAGACGACCGGCACGTTCCAGATCGAGAGCAGGGCGCAGATGCAGATGCTGCGCAGGACGCGCCCGGCGAACCTCGACGATCTCACCGTCCAGGTGGCGCTGGTGCGCCCCGGCCCGATCCAGGGGGGCGCGGTGCAACCGTATATCGAGAGGCGGGTGCGCCTGCGCGAGGACCCCTCGTTCCGGGTTCCCTACGACCACCCCTCGCTGGAGCCGATCCTGCGCGACACGCTGGGGGCGATCGTCTTCCAGGACCAGGTGATCCAGGTGGCGATGGCGCTCGCGGGGTTCACCCCCGGCGAGGCGGAGGGACTGCGCCGGGCGATGAGCCGGAAGCGCTCGGAGGCGGCGCTGCGCGCCTACCGGGAGCGGTTCATCGAGGGCGCGCGGGCGCAGGGCGTTGCGGAGGGGGTCGCGGTGCGCGTGTTCGACGGGATCCTGGGGTTCTCGGGGTTCGGGTTTCCGAAGGCGCATGCGGCGGCGTTCGCGCTCCTGGCCTACCAGTCGACGTGGTTGCGGGTTCACTACGGGCCCGAGTTCCTGTGCTCGCTGCTCAACGAGCAGCCGATGGGCTTCTACCCCCCCGACGCACTCGTCCACGAGGCGCAGCGGCGGGGGATCGAGGTGCTGGGGCCGGACGTGAACCGGAGCCGGGTGGACTGCGGCGTGGAGGCGCCGGCCTCCGCGCCGGCGGGCCTTGCCGTGCGGATAGGGCTGGGCTACGTCACCGGCCTGCGCACCGAAGACGCGGAGGCGGTGGTCGAGGAGCGCGATCGCGGGGGCGCGTACGGCGGCGTGGGTGAGCTCGCCTCGCGCTCGGGGGTGGGCCGGGACGCGCTCGGGCGGTTGGCGTGGGCGCGCGCGTGCGAGGCGCTGGCGCCCGGCTCGCGCCGGGAGGCGCTGTGGC
>JBOGZH010000060.1:0-5327 GCA_050697095.1 Solirubrobacterales bacterium | reverse complement strand
GCGCCCGCGCGCTCGCCGGCGCAGCTAGGCGTGCTCGGGGGTCTCGCCTCGCTCCCGCATCAGCTCCACCGCCAGCAGGACGAGGACCACCGCGTAGGGAGGATTGGTCAGGACATCCCCCCCCGCCTCCGCGAGCCACTCCGGGAGCAGCGCTTCCCCGAACAGCGAGTGGGCTAGATCGACCATGCCCTCGACCACGACCTCGGACGCCAGCGTCACCCCCAGGACCGCCGCGAGCACGATCCAGAAGCGGCCCCTGACGAGCTCGCGGCTGCGGCGGAAGCTGTCCCGAAGGCGGCGGTCTTCGATCTCGATCACGGGCGCGAGGAACGCGAACCAGGCCAGGAAGACGATTCCGGGGGCGATCAGGAGGACGAGGCCGATCACGACCAGCACCGAGAAGAGGATGTCGGCTGCGATCAGCCTTCCCCACGCGAGCTCGCGGACGAGGTCGGTGATCGATGGTCGCTCGCCGGCGGGCGTCCTGGCGAGCAGGGCGGCGACCGCTCCGCTGTATAGCACCTCGCCGATCAGCGCGCCGATGACCAAAGTCACGACGACCAGGCCGAGTGCCGGGCTGATCTCGTCGGCCTCCAGCTGCCCCGTCAGCGCCTCGAGGAACCCGATCGGCACGAAGATCAGCAGCGCCAGGATGAGCAGGAAGGGCCACTCGGCGCGGAACACCTTCACGGCGCGGCGCAACACGATCGCCAGCAAATCTCGCGACCCGATACGGCCCGGCTCCGGCTTCATCGAACGCTAGTCTCGCCGCATCGATGGACGCACGCGATCTCGCCTACGCGGGAATCGCCCGCCAGGCCGACCTGATCCGCGCGGGTGAGATCTCGTCGCGCAAGCTGGTCGAGCACTACCTGGAGCGGATCACCAGGCTCGACCCGGAGCTGAACGCGGGGCCGGGTCTCGCTCGCACCGTTCAGCGAGCACTGGCACGGCCGTCTCGACCCGTCCCCCCGAGGCTCGTCGCGCCGCCGATCGTGGACGAGACGGCGCGCGCGGCGGTCGAGGAGACCGCGGAGCTGCTTCGCGGGCTCGGCCACGAGATCCGCGAGCGCGACCTCGAATAGGCGCAGCCACCGGCTCTAGACTTCGGTTGATGGCGACGGAGCCGCGCGCTCACAGGCGGGCCCACGAGTGGCAGGACGAGGCCTACTTGCGCCAGCCCGAGCGCGACGGGCTGTTCGACACCATCTCCGGACACGAGGTGCGGCCGCTCTACACCGAGGAGGACCGCGCCGAGAGCGACGCCGAGCGCGACCTCGGCTTCCCCGGCGAGTACCCGTACACGCGCGGGATCTACCCGTCGATGTACAGGGGACGGCTGTGGACGATGCGCCAGTTCGCCGGCTACGGCACCGCCGAGGAGACGAACGAGCGCGTCCGCTACCTGCTCGATCACGGCCAGACGGGTCTCTCGACCGCCTTCGACATGCCCACCCTGATGGGGCTCGACTCGGACCAGGGCCGCAGCCTCGGGGAGGTCGGCGTCGAGGGGGTGGCGATCGACTCGCTCGACGACATGCTCGACCTGTTCGCCGGGATTCCGCTCGGCGAGGTCACGACCTCGATGACGATCAACGGGCCGGCGGCGATCCTGCTCGCGTTCTACGTCTGCGTGGGCGAGGAGCAGGGGGTTCCCCCGGAGCGGCTCGGCGGAACGATCCAGACGGACATCCTCAAGGAGTACATCGCCCAGAAGGAGTGGTGCTTCCCGATCGAGCCGGCGATGCGCCTCGTCACCGACATGGTCGAGTGGTGCTCGCGCAACATGCCGCGCTGGCATCCGATCTCGATCTCCGGGTACCACATCCGCGAGGCCGGCTCGACCGCGCAGCAGGAGCTTGCGTTCACGCTCAAGGACGGCTTCACATACGTCGAGGAGGCGATCGCGCGGGGGCTCGACGTCGACGACTTCGCCCCGCGGCTGTCGTTCTTCTTCAACGCCCACATCGACTTCTTCGAGGAGATCGCCAAGTACCGCGCCGCGCGGCGGATCTGGGCGCGGGAGATGAAGGAGGCCTACGGCGCCTCCGACCCCCGCTCGATGATGATGCGCTTCCACACCCAGACCGCGGGCGTGTCGCTGACCGCGCAGCAGCCGCTCGTCAACCTCGTCCGCACGACGATCGAGGCGCTCGCGGGCGTGATGGGGGGTACCCAGTCGCTCCACACCAACTCCTACGACGAGGCGCTCGCGCTCCCAACCGAGGACGCCGTGCGACTCGCGCTGCGCACCCAGCAGGTGATCGCGCACGAGTCGGGCGTCCCGAGCACCGTTGACCCGCTAGGGGGCTCCTACTACGTCGAGACGCTGACCGACGAGATGGAGCTCGCCGCGTACGAGTACTTCGCGCGCATCGACGAGCTGGGAGGGATGGTCGAGGCGATCAAGCAGAGCTTCCCGCAGCGGGAGATCGCTGATGCCTCATTCCGCTACCAGGAGGAGGTCCGGGAAGGCAGCCGGATCGTGGTGGGGGTCAACGACTACCGGGTGGAGGACGAGGAGGAGCTCCCGCTCCTGCGCATCGACCCGGCGCTGGAGCGCAAGCAGGTCGGCCGCCTCGGCGCGACCCGCTCTCGCCGGGACTCGGCCGCGGTCGAGCGGACGCTGGCGGACCTGAAGCAGGCGGCGGCGGACCCCGACCACAACCTGATGCCCCACTTCATCGAGGCAGCGCGGGCCCGCGCCTCGGAGGGCGAGATGATCGCCGCCCTGCAAGAGGTCTTCGGGACCTACACCGAGACCCCCATCTTCTAGCCACCAACGATCACCGGAAACGCGAGCCGGCCGCGGCGCGCTGGTGCCCGGCGCGGGCTCGGACTCAGGCTGCCTTGTGGTGTGACTCGACGATCAGGACCAGCTCGCCCTGGGGCGAGGGCTCCGATCCGGCCAGGAACATGCGCCCTACGCGGCGGCGTCGCGCCTCCGCTCGAGCGATGGTCACGGCCGATTCCCGAGCCAGCCCCTCAGCGATCACACTCTGATGGCTGGTCTGATCGAGGTAGAGGACGTCGTACACGATTCCTCCTGTCCCGGTGGTCGGGCGGAAGGATGCCGCCCGGGTCGGACCGACATGTGTCATATGTGTAATTCGACCCCGGGGGCCGATTTCATGCCCCGGAGAGGCGGTTTGCAGGCCACCGTCTGGGGTACAGGAACGTTCGAGATGGCCACGCGAACGGATCACAAACGCGTCGTCGAGTTCGAGGTCGTGATCTCGCTGGTCGGCTCCTGACCGAGTTCGGGGCGTAGGGAATCGACGACAACCTCGTCACGCGCAGTGGGCACTCCGACGCCAACGGCTAGATTTCCCGGCATGGAGGCAACAGCCGAGAACGCGGCGGGCGCCGGGTCGGGCGAGCGGAAGATCCGTGTCGTCGTCGCGAAGCCCGGGCTCGACGGGCACGATCGCGGCGCGAAGATCATCGCCCGGGCGCTGCGCGACGCTGGGATGGAGGTGATCTACACGGGTCTGCATCAGACCCCGGAGCAGATCGCCGCGACGGTGATCCAGGAGGACGCCGACGCGATCGGGCTCTCGATCCTCTCCGGCGCCCACATGACGTTGGTGCCCCGCGTCGTCGAGCTGCTGCGCGAGCAGGGCGCCGAGGACGTCGTGCTGACGGTCGGCGGCACGATCCCCAACGACGACATCCCCGAGCTGAAGAAGCTCGGGGTGGCCGAGATCTTCACCCCGGGCGCGTCGACGGACGAGATCGTCACCTACATCCGCGGCGCCGTCCCCGACCGGACCTGAACCGTGCTTGGCGGCGCGGATATCGGGTATAACTGAGGCGATTGACTGGTCAGTCAACCAGGGCCGAAGCGAATAGAATCCCCGGCCGCCACGACCGCAACCCCCACGTCAAGGGAGTGCCGACTTGAAGATTTGCTGCCTTTGCAAGGAGGTCCCGGACGCCTCGGTCCAGAAGCGGATCGACGACGGGACCAAGCGCCTCGACCGCAGCGGCGAGAAGAACCTCAACCCGTTCGACACCCACGCCCTCGAGGCGGCGATGCAGGTCAAGGAGGGGGGCAAAGACGTCGAGGAGATCGTCGCCGTGACGATGGGCCCCGAGAGCGCCGTGCGCGCCCTTCACAAGGCCGTCGCGCTCGGCGCCGACCGCTCGGTGCACCTCACAGACGACGCGCTCACCGGCTCGGACGTGTGCGCGACGGGATACGCCCTCGCGAAGGTGCTCGAGGCCGAGAGCCCCGACCTCGTGCTCCTGGGCCAGCAGTCCGACGACGGCGAGTGCTACACGATCGGAGCCGTCGTCGCCGACCATCTGAGGATGCCCTCGCTGACCCAGGTGATCAAGATGGACGTCGCCGGTGGCAAGCTGACCTGCGAGCGCCAGGCCGAGTACGGCTACGACACCGTCGAGGTCGAGCTCCCCGCGGTGATCAGCGTCGGCGACGCGATCAACGAGCCCCGGTACCCGTCGCTGAAGGCGATCATGGGGGCGAAGAAGAAGCCGCTCGACACGAAGTCGACGTCCGACGTCGGGATCGAGGCCGATCGCGTCGGCGAGGGCGGCTCGAGGACCGCCGTGCTGGCGATCAACCCGCCGCCGGAGAAGGAGGCGGGCGAGATCATCGAGGACGAGGACACGAACGAGACCGTCGAGAAGGTTGTCGCCTGGCTCGAGGAAAGGAAGCTGATCTGATGGCCGGCATCCTGGTTTACGCGCTGCACAGCGACGAGGGGGAGTTCAACAAGAACTCGCTCGGCGCGATCTCCGAAGCCGCGAAGCTGGCCGGCGAGCTCGGCACCGAGGCCGCGGTCGTCGCCGTCGGCGACGTCTCCGACGAGGCCTGCCAGGGGCTCGGGGCGTACGGCGCGACGAAGGTGTGGCGGGCGAAGGACGCCCCGGAGGGGATCGCGCAGCCGATCGTCGACGTGATGGCGAAGCTGATCTCAGACGAGGGCTACTCCTACGCTCTGTTCGGCGGCGGGCTGCTCGGGTTTGAGATCGGCGCCGGGCTCACGGCGCGGCTCGGCGCCGGGGTGACGATGGAGGTGACCGAGGTCAAGGTCTCCGACGGGAAGCTGGTCGCGGTGAGGCCGGTGCTCCAGGACTCGGCCGTCGTCGACGTCGGCTACGTGGACCAGCCGGGGATCATCATCGGGCGCCTGAACGCCTTCGACGCGACCGAGCGCGACGGCGGCTCGGCAGTGGTCGCGGACGTCGAGGTCGAGCTCTCGGAGTGGTCGACGAAGGCGACGATGGTCACCCGCGGCGAGTCGCGCGGCGAGGACGTCAACAT
This sequence comes from Solirubrobacterales bacterium, assembly GCA_050697095.1. GTDB lineage: Bacteria > Actinomycetota > Thermoleophilia > Solirubrobacterales > 70-9 > DASPWW01. Next base: position 37 of record JBOGZH010000060.1, on the reverse strand, counting down.
CGAGGACGCGGAGCTGCTGGTCGGCGGAGGCCGCGGG
>JBOGZH010000059.1:0-11710 GCA_050697095.1 Solirubrobacterales bacterium | reverse complement strand
GGCCTTCCGGGAGCGCGAGGAGCGAGTCGCGCTCGGGCTGCTCGAGCGCGGCGGACTGGTGTCGCTTGGAGGCGGGGCGATCGAGAGCGAGCGCGTGAGGGAGGCGCTGCGACGCCACGTCGGCGTGTGGTGCCGGGTGGACGAGGAGGCGGCCTGGGAGCGCTCCCGCGAAACCGGGAGGCCGCTGGCGGTCGACCACGAGGCCTTCGCCCGCCGCCTCCGCGAGCGCCTGCCGCTGTACGAGGAGAGCGGCCGCGTCGTTCTGCCCGAGGGCGGCGCCGAGGCCGGCCGGCTTGCCGCCCCCTGGCTCGCCGCGCTGCGCGGCCTGCCCGACGTGCGGATGACATGGGCACCCTCGGACTCGGGCGGGTACCCGGCCGCGGTGGGGGCGGGCGCCACGGAGCTGCTCGGCGGGCCCGAGGTCTCCGGGCGACTCGCCGCATCGCGCTGGTTCGCGATCGCGGACCAGGAGGCGCTTCGTCATCACCGCAGCCTGCTTCCCTCGTGCGAGGCCGTGATCGAGGTCGAGGCCGCCGAGGAGCGAAAGACCCTCGCCGAGGCCGAGCGCGTCCTGCGCGAGCTCGCCGCGGAGGGGGCGCGGCGCGACGACGGAATGATCGCCTTCGGCGGGGGGATGGTCGGCGACCTCGCCGGGTTCTGCGCGGCCTCCTACCAGCGTGGGGTCCCCGTGGTCCAGATCCCCACGACGCTCGTCGCCCAGGTCGACTCCGCCTACGGCGGGAAGACGGGCGTCGATCTGCCCGAGGCGAAGAACTACGTCGGCGCCTATCACATGCCCGCCGCGGTGCTTGCCGACCCGCGCGCGCTGGCGACGCTTCCCGGTGCCGAGCTCGCGGCAGGGTTCGTCGAGGTGGTGAAGACGGCCCTGATCGCCGGCGGCCGGTTGTGGGAGCGGGTGAGCACGCTGGACGCGCTCGACCCGGCCGCGCTCTCCGATGTCATCTTCGCCTGCGCGCGGCAGAAGGTCGACGTCGTCGCCGCGGACGAGCGCGACCACGGTGGGCGCGCCGTCCTCAACCTAGGCCACACGGTCGGCCACGCGATCGAGGCCGCGAGCGGATACAGCCGCTACCGCCACGGCGAGGCCGTGGGACTCGGCCTGCTGGCCGCGCTCCGGCTCTCCGACGCCGATCAGCTGCACGACCAGGTGCGCGGGATCCTCGATGCCCACGGGCTGCCGACCACGCTGGACCGCGGGATCGGGACCGACGCGGTGCTCGCCGCGGCGGAGCTGGACAAGAAGCGCACCGCTGAGGGCGTCGGCTTCGTGCTGCTGGAGCGCCCCGGCGAGCCCCGCACCGGCGTGAGGATCGACCCCGCGAAGCTCCGCGCCGCCGTGGACGAGCTGGGAGCGTGAGCTGAGGTGGCCCGCTCGCGCAACCGTGTCGCGGTCCTCCACGGCGTCAACCTCGACATGCTCGGCAGGCGCGACCCCGAGCACTACGGGACGCTCACCCTCGCCGAGCTTCAGACGAAGGTCAAGCGCTTTGCCGGCGACCTCGACCTCGAGGCGACCTTCTTCCAGACCAATCAGGAGGGTGAGTTCGTCGAATACCTGCACCGGCTCCCGGAGAGGGCCGACGCGGCGCTGCTCAACCCCGGCGCGTGGACCCACTACAGCTACGCGATCCGCGACGCGCTCGAGATAACCGGCGTTCCCGCCGTCGAGGTCCACCTCTCCGACGTCGACACCCGGGAGGAGTGGCGGCGGACCTCCGTTCTCGAGGGCCTCGTCCTGGAGGTCGTCTCGGGCGAGGGGCCCGACGGCTACCGGCGCGCGCTCGAGATCGTGGACGAGCGGCTGCACGCGTGAGCGGCGGGCGGCCGGAGCGCTTCGAGCGGCTCGCGGAGCTCGTCGCCGAGCGCGAGCTCGACCAGCTCCTGGTCGGCGACCTGGTGCGCCCCGGAGACTCGGAGCGCACGGGCGCCGCGAACCTGCGCTACGTGACCGGGTTCAGCGGCACGAGCGGGCTCTGCGTGGTCGGCCCGCAGATGCGGCTCTTCCTCACCGACTTCCGCTACCGCGAGCGCGCGGAGCGCGAGGTCCCGGGGGCCTTCGAGCGCGTCGAGGCCCCGAGCCAGCTCCTGCCCGCCGTCGCGGAGCGGCTCGACGGGCGGGTCGGCTACGACGACGCGAACACGAGCGTCCGCAGCCTGCGCAAGCTCGAGGAGCTCGTGCCCGACGGCATCGAGCTCGTGGCGAGCGGGGGGCTCGTGGAGCGGCTGCGGCGCTCCAAGGACGAGGCCGAGCTTGCGGCGATCGCGGAGGCCGCGCGGCTCGCGGACGAGGTGTATGGGTGGCTGCTCGACGGCGGGCTCGTCGGCAGGACCGAGCGCGAGGTCGCGCTCGCCTCCGAGCGCCGGATGCTCGAGCTCGGCGCGGAGGGGCCGTCGTTCCCGACCATCGTCGCGGCGGGCGAGAACGGCGCCCTGCCCCACGCCGAGGCGGGCGAGCGCGAGATCGGCGGCGGCGAGCTGGTCGTGATCGACATGGGCGCGATCGTCGACGGCTACTGCTCCGACTGCACGCGCACCTTCGCCACCGGCGAGCTGGAGGACGACGCGCGCGACGTGTACGAGCTCGTGCTCGAGGCGCAGGCGGCGGGGCTCGCGGCGGTCCGCGCCGGCGCGGGGGGGAAGGCGCTGGATGCCGTGGCGCGCGAGATGATCGCGGAGGCCGGGCACGGGGAGGAGTTCGGCCACGGCCTCGGTCACGGGGTGGGTATCGAGGTGCACGAGGCGCCCCGGCTCGCCAAGACCTCCGAGGACGAGCTGGTCGCGGGCGACGTTGTGACTGTGGAGCCGGGTGTGTACGTGCCGGACCGCTTCGGGGTGCGGATCGAGGACATGGTCAGCGTCGAGGCCGACGGTTGCCGCAACCTGAGCGGCAGCCCGAAGGAGCTCCAGGCGGTCGGTTGACTCTTTCGTGACGCCCCGCGCACAACGCGTGCTTACCGGGCCGTCACCCTCGCGCCGTGGCGGTCGAGTGGTCAATTGACCCCGATAGTCGGGGAAGAGTGTCCGATCGTCTGCCCGCCGACGTCGACATGGCGCTCGCTCGGCTGGCGGAGCGGCAGCACGGTGTGGTCGCGCGGCATCAGCTCCTCGAGCTGGGGATCGGGTCGCGGACGATCGAGTACCGGATGGAACGTGCCCGGCTGCATCCCGTGCACCGCGGGGTCTACGCCCTCGGCCGTCCGGGCCTCACAGCGCACGGACGCTGGATGGCCGCCCTACTTGCCCATGGCCCGGACGCGGTCCTCAGCCACCGCTCGGCTGCATGCCTGTGGGGCCTGCTGCACTCACCTCGAACCATCATCGACGTGACGGCCGCGCGCCGCCGCTGGTCGCGAGATGGAGTCGACCTTCACCGCTCGCGCCTTCGTGCCGACGAGGTCGTGGTCCTGGACGGGATCCCGCTGACGAGCGTGCCCAGAACACTCTTGGACCTCGCTGGGGCGGATGGCGGGTGGTGAGACGCACGTGGCGCCAGCTCCACGCCGAGGGGGACCGCGTCGCGGCGGACCTGCACGAGCTGGTGGGCGCCGGGAGATACCCCTAGGGGGTATGCTAGGATCGCCCCGCGATTGGAGACCGCAACCGCATCCGAGCACGGCACGCTCAACTCGCTGGCCTTCAGCGCCACGCTGCACTGCCTCACCGGGTGCGCGATCGGCGAGTTCGCCGGGATGATGATCGCGATGGCCTTCGGCTGGGGCGACGTAGCCCAGATCGCCCTGGCGGTCGGGCTCGCCTACCTCTTCGGGTTCAGTTTCACAGTGGTGCCGCTCGTCCGGGCCGGCCTCGCCGCGGGGGGTGGTCGTCTCGACGGCGCTTGCGGCGGACACCGTCTCGATCACGATCATGGAGGTGATCGACAACCTCTTCGTGTTCCTCGTCCCGGGGGCGATGGAGGCGGGGATCGGCGATCCACTGATCTACCTCGCGATCGCCGGGGGCTTCGTGGTCGCATTCCCGTTCGCCTTCTGGGCGAACCGCTACATGATCGCCCGCGGAACGGGCCACGCGGTCGTCCACGAGTACCACTAGCGCGCGTAGACTCGCCGCCGTGTACGAGGACCTGCCGAGGAGCCATCGCGGGGATGTCGTGCTCAACCCGGTGACGGGGGAGCGCTCCGTGGTCCTGATAGGGACCGGGGACGAGCGGGGCGACCGGCTCGCGGTCCAATTACAGGTCAGCCCCGGAGGGGCCGTCGCCGGGGAGCACTACCACCCCTCGATCACGGAGCGCTTCAGGGTGCTCCGCGGTGAGCTTCAGGTCAGCCTCGACGGCGAGAGGCGCACGCTGGAGCGCGGGGCGGACGTGACGGTTCCCCCGGGGACCACGCACGACTGGTGGAACGCGAGCGCGGAGGACGTCGAGGTGCTGGTCGACGTGAGCCCGGGGCGCAGGTTCGAGCTGATGATCACCACCTTGTGGGGGCTCGCCCGCGACGGGAAGACGAACTCGAAGGGGATGCCCGGGGCGCTCCAACTCGCGGTGATCGGGCACGAGTTCACGGACGTGATCCGCTTCACGCGGCCGCCGGCTGTGGTCCAGAAGGCGCTCTTCGGCCCCCTCGCCGCGCTCGGCCGCGCGCGCGGGTACCGGCCCGTGTATCCGGAGTACCTGCAGCCCCAGGGCCGCGAGGAACCCCGTCGCGAGATCCTCGCGCTGGTGGAGTGAGGATTAGCCCGACGCGGGCGAAGGCTCGGTTGAAGGCCGCTCGGCCGCGAGCTCGTGGCGCAGGCGGGCGCGTCCCTCCCCGTAGCTGATCGTCTCGTAAACGATCATCGCCCAGATCAAGACGTTGACGAGGGCGAGGATCGCGAGCGGCGGCAGCTCGACCGCCGCCGGGACGAGCGCGAACAGCACGACCGCGAGCCCGAGGCGCTGCCTGTTGACGGTGTGCACGTGGCGGTACCGGAACGCCACGTGTCCGAGCAGGTAGAACGCGAGCCCGCCGAGAAGAGCGAAGGCGGGCACGAGCTTCAGCGGGTCTCCCACGTCCCCGATCGTCTTCTTCAGCCCGAGCGCGACGAGGACGATGCCGGCGACCATCAGGAAGTGGAGGTAGGAGTAGGAGTCGCGGGCCATCTCGTTGCGCTCCCGGCCCTCCGTCGCGCGTGCCAGGCGCCGCGCGGCGACCAGCGCCACGACGTCGAAGTAGATCCACCAAAGGGCGGCGGCGAGCGCGATGCCCAGCACGGCGGCGGCGGCGACGCCCGCGGTCAGCCCCGCCTCGGCACCGATCCCGATCGCGACGATCGACTCGCCGAGCGCGATGATGATGATCAGCCCGTGACGCTCCGCGAAGTGGCCGGGGGCGAGCTTCCAGCCCTCGGCGCCGAAGAGGTAGGGGCCGCCCATGTCGAGCAGCAGCGCGAGCGCCCACATCGAGCCCTGCGCGACGCCGTCGAGGAACGATGCGCCGGCGAGCAGCCCCACGCCGATCGCCGTGCTGATCGCCAGGCCGGTCACGGACTGGCGAAGCGCTGGGTCGTCGCGGCTAGCGAGCACGAAGAGGGCGATGTGCGCGGCTCGCACCACCCCGTAGGCGAGGGCGAATTCGAGCGCGAGGGCGTCGAAGGCCTCGGGCACGCAGAGCGCGACGATCAGAAGCGCCGCCATCGCGACGAAGATCACGATCCGAACGGCGCCCTCCTCGGGATCAACCACGCTCGTCAGCCACGCGTAGCCGACCCACGACCACCACAGCACGCCGAGCACCAGCAGCCCCTGAGCCAGGCCGTCCCACGTCGGATGGTCGGACATCAGCGCGGTGCACTGGGTGAGCGCGAGGACGAACACGAGGTCGAAGAACAGCTCGAGCGGCATCACCCGCTCGCCCTCTCGCAGGACCGCGCTCACCCGCCGAGCCTGCGTGCCCGTCGCCGTCGCCACAGCCACCATCGTTGCAAGTCGCTCTCGCGGGATACTGGGGTCGATGTCGCAGGAGAGCATCGAGACCGCCCGCGACGCAGTCGACGCCTTCAACCGCGATGATCGCGAGGCCTGGATCGCCCTGTGCGACGAGGACGCCGAGCTGTATTCGTTGCGCTCCCAGCTCGAGGGCCGCCCATATCGCGGCCACGAGGGCATGCGGCAGTTCCTCGTCGATGCGGATCAGGACTGGGAGAACCTGCGCATCGACGTGCGCGAGATCCGGGACGCGGGGTCGGAGGTCGTCGTCTTGGCCGATTTCAGGGCCCGCGGGGGAACGAGCGGGGTCGAGCTCGACTTCCCGGTCGGGATGGTGGTGAGGGTGCGTGCGGGGAAGATCACCTACGGGCGCTTCTACTCGAACCCCGACGAGGCCCTCGCGGCCGCCGGGCTGTCGGAATAGACGCCCGCGCCGCTACGCTGAGACCGCGTTGATAAGCACGAACCAGTTCAAGAACGGGACCCATATCGAGGTCGACGGGTCGATCTACCGGATCCTCGAGTTCCAGCACGTGAAGCCCGGCAAGGGCGGCGCGTTCGTGCGCACGCGGCTGCGCAAGCTCGACGACGACACGGTCCACGACAAGACGTTCCGGGCGGGGGAGAAGTTCCGTCCCGTGCGCACCGAGACGAAGCGGATGCAGTACCTGTACGGGTCCGGGGAGAGCCACGTGTTCATGGACAGCGCGAGCTACGAGCAGCTGGAGCTGCCGGGCGACGTCGTCGGGGAGTCGATGCGGTGGGTGCTCCCCAACAGCGAGGTCGAGGTGCTGTTCGTCGATGAGCGCCCCTCCGGGGTTCAGGTCGGAAGCGCGATCGAGATGTCCGTCGCCGAGACCCCGCCGGGGGTCAAGGGCGACACGGCGTCGGGCGGCGGCACCAAGCCGGCCACCCTGGAGTCCGGGGTGGTGGTCGAGGTCCCGCTGTTCGTGAACGAGGGCGACCGCGTCCGCGTCGACACCCGCTCCGGCGAGTACGTCTCCAGGGCGTAGGAGGATCGCCATGCGCCGCTCCGATCAGCGCCGCGACGCGGTGTTCGCGCTCTATCAACACGACGTCACCGGTCGCCCGCTCGACGAGCTGCTCAGCGGCGCGAAGCCGTTCACGCGCGATCTCGCGGAGGGGACCGACGGTCGCCGCCCGGAGCTGGACGAGGTGATCGCTGCGCACGCGGAGGGGTGGACGGTGGAGCGGATCGCGCCACTGGAGCGCAGCATCATGCGGGTGGCGCTGTACGAGGCGACCCGTCGCGACGACGTGCCGACCGAGGTCGCGCTCGACGAGGCCGTGGGGCTGGCCCGTGAGTACTGCGGAACGGATGCGCCTTCGTTCGTCAACGGCGTGCTCGGCGCGGCCGTCCGCGCCGAGGCGGGGGAGGGGAAGGGGGCGTGAGCGCGGATTTGGCCGGCATCGCCGCGCGGCTGCGCGAGCTCGCCGACCAGCTCCGCGATCCCTCGCTGGAGGACGAGCGGGCGGAGGAACTGGCGCGCGAGGCCGCCGAGCTCGCCTCCCGGGCCGGCACCGAGGCGGAGACCGCGCTCAGGGAAAGCGCCGGGGACGCGGATGAGCAGTAGCGAGCAGACCGCCCGAACGCGGGGCGGCGCGGAGCACCAGTACCCGGAGGAGCTCCGGACGCTGGTCGAGGACTACCTGGCCGGGCTCGGCTTCTCCGAGACGGCGGAAACCGGAGGGCTCGAGCAGGCGATGCGCTACTCGCTGCTCGCGGGCGGCAAGCGCATCCGGCCCGTGCTCACCCTTGCGACCGCGAGAGCCGCCGGCGCCCGCCCGGAGAGCGTGCTCCCCGCGGCGGCCGCGATCGAGCTGATCCACACCTACTCGCTGATCCACGACGACCTCCCGGCGATGGACGACGACGAGCTGCGCCGCGGCCGCCCCACCTCCCACGTCGTGTTCGGCGAGAACGTCGCGATCCTCGCGGGCGACGGGCTGTTCGCGGAGGCGCTGCGGCTGATCTGCGAGCGCCAGGAGGGTCCGCCGGATCGCGTGCTCGCCGCGCTAGCCGAGCTCGCCCGGGCGACCGGCGTCGACGGGATGGTCGGTGGTCAGTACGTCGACGTGACCGAGGAGGACCTCGACGCGGACGGCCTGCGCGGACTGCACGAGCTGAAGACCGGGCGCCTGATCGGCGCCAGCGTACGCATCCCTTTGGTGCTCGCCAACGTAGGTGAACCTGAGACAATCAAGTACCGCCGCTTCGCCGGGGAGCTCGGCGTCCTCTTCCAGATAGTCGACGACATCCTCGACGTGACCGGAAGCGAGGAGGAGCTGGGCAAGCCGCGGGGCAGCGACGAGCGACATGGCAAGCTCACCTACGTCAGCCTCTTCGGGCTCGAGCAGGCACGCGAGCTGGCGGCCGCTTCGCACTCGAAGGTGCGGGAGGCGCTTGCCGGGATCGCCGGGGAGACCGGCGATCTGGAGCTGATCACCGACTTCATCTACACCCGCCAGTCATGAGCCCCCAAGACACCCCCCGTCTGCTCGAGTCGATCGACGGCCCGGCGGACCTCGAGCAGCTCGGCGACGAGGAGCTCGTGCAGCTCGCGCAGGAGATCCGCGAGGAGATCATCGACGTGATCGGCGAGATCGGCGGCCACTTCGGCGCCAACCTCGGCACCTGCGAGCTCGCGGTGGCGCTCCACAGCCTGCTCGACTCACCCCGGGACAAGATCCTCTGGGACGTCGGGCATCAGGCCTACCCGCACAAGGTGCTGACCGGCCGCCGGGAGCGCCTCGACACGATCCGCCAGTACGGCGGGCTGGCGCCGTTCTGCTCGATCGAGGAGTCCGAGCACGACATCATGGGCGCCGGCCACGCCTCGACCGCGATCGGCTACGCGGTCGGGATCAAGGAGGCGATGCGCCACGGGGTCGGCGAGGACGGTCGGGTGGTCGCGGTGGTCGGCGACGGAGCGCTGACCGGCGGCGTCGCGTACGAGGCCCTGCACAACGCGGGTGGCCTCCAGACCCCGATCGTGATCGTGCTCAACGACAACGGGATGTCGATCTCGCCGAACGTCGGCGCGGTGTCCCGCAACTTCCAGCGCGTCCGCCTCAACCCGCGCCTCTATCACGCCCGCGAGGGGGTGGAGGAGCGCCTGACCAAGCTTCCGCTTGGGCTCGGGCAGGCGCTCGAGCGCCTCGGCCCCGAGATCAAGTCGGCAATCAAGGCCTACTGGGCCCCGGGGCTTCTGTTCGAGGAGCTCGACCTCGCCTACATGGGCGTGATCGATGGCCACGACGTCAAGGCGCTGCGGCGCGCGCTCGGCGAGGCGCTGAAGGCGGAGCGCCCGGTCGTCGTCCACATCCACACGGTGAAGGGGAAGGGGTTCGCGCCCGCCGAGGAGGGCGGCCTCGAGGGGATGGAGAAGTGGCACGCGGCGAAGCCCGGCTCGATCGTCGATCGCCGACCCGCCCCGAAGAAGCCGGCACCGAAGCCGGTTCCGGTCAAGGAGTCCGACTCACCCGACTCGATTGCGCCCGAGAAGCTCGAGAAGCCTCCGCCCCCGGCCCCGCCGCAGTACACGGCGGTGTTCGCCGACGCTCTCGTCGCCGAGGCGAAGCGCGATCCGCGCGTGATCGGGATCACCGCCGCGATGGCGGGCGGGACGGGGCTCAACAAGCTGCACAAGGAGGTCCCCGAGCAGTACCACGACGTGGGGATCGCGGAGCAGGACGCGGTCCTGTTCGCGGCCGGCCTCGCGCTCCAGGGCGCAAAGCCGGTGGCGGCGATCTACTCGACCTTCCTCCAGCGCGCCTACGACCAGATCGTCCACGACGTCTGCCTCCAGAAGCTGAACGTCGTTTTCGCGATGGATCGCGCCGGCCTCGTCGGCGACGACGGCCCCACCCACCACGGCGCCTTCGACGTCTCCTACTTCCGCTGCCTCCCCAACATCGTCCTGATGGCGCCCCGCGACGAGGCGATGCTCGTGCACATGGTGCGGACCGCGCTCGCCCACGGCGACGGCCCGATCGCGCTCCGCTACCCGCGCGGAACCGCCGCCGGGGTCCCGCTCCCCGAGCGCCCGCGAGAGCTCGAGATCGGCCGCGGCGAGATGCTCCAGGAGGGAGAGCGGGTGGCGCTGCTCGGGTACGGCTACGGCGTCCAGGTCGCAAACGACGCCGCCGAGATCCTCGCCGGACACGGCCTTCACGTCACCGTCGCGGACGGCGTTTTCGCGAAGCCGCTCGACGCGAAGCTCGTCGAGGGCCTCGCCGCGGACCACGAGCTGGTGGTCACAATCGAGGACAACGTGCTCCCGGGCGGCTTCGGCGCCGCCGTGCTCGAGCATCTCGAGGACGCCTTCGCCGGGCGCGACGCCCGCCGCGCCCGCGTGCTGCGCGTCGGCCTTCCCGACCGCTACGTCACCCACGGCAAGCCGGCGCTCCTGCGCGAGGAGGTCGGGCTGAGCGGCGAGGCCGTCGCGGAGCGGGTGACGGCGGCGCTGCGCTCGCGCGAGACAGTCGCCGGTTAGGCGGCGGGAGTGGGGACGCGCCGGCGGGGCTCGGCGCGGCGGTGGCCGGTGGGGACGGAGGACGCCGGCTCGATGAGCGGGCGGCTGCACAGCATCTGGTACACGGCGTTGTCGCCGACCTCGAAGCTGTTGCGCGCGGCGCGCAGGTAAAGCCGCCACACCCGCAGGCGCTCGGCGCCCGCGAGGCGCTCCGCCTCGTCCAGGTTCTGGTCGAGGCGGGTGATCCAGTGGCGCAGCGTCTCGGCGTAGTCGGTGTGGAGGTCCTCGATGTGGAGCGTCTCGAACCCGGCGCGCTCGAAGGCCGCCTGCATGCGCGACAGGTTCAGCAGCTCACCGTCGGGGAAGACGTAGCGCTGCGAAAAGTCGCCGCCACGATGAAAGCCGCCCTTCTGCGCCGGCACGCGGACGATCCCATGGTTCAGCACGGCGCCGTCGGGCTTCAGCGCACGCGCGATCACGCTCGCGTACTCGTCGATCTGCGCCACGCCGACGTGCTCGACCATCCCGATGCTGACCACCGCGTCGAAGCCCTCCGAGGCAAGCTCGCGGTAGTCCATCGCCCGGATCTCCACCTGGTCGGCGAGCCCGGCCGTCCGAACTCGCTCCGCGGCGAGCTCCGCCTGGGGCGGGGACAGCGTGATCCCCAACACCGAGACTCCGTGCTCGCGGGCGGCGTGGATCGCGAAGCTTCCCCATCCGCACCCGATGTCGACCACGCGCTGGCCGGGCTGCAGGTCGAGCTTGCGGCAGATCAGCTCCAGCTTTGCCTCCTGGGCCTCCTCGAGGGTGTCGGTCCCTTCCTCGAACAGCGCGCAGCTGTAGGTCATCGACTCGTCGAGGAAGAGGGCGAAGAACTCGTTCGAGACGTCGTAGTGGTGGCGCACGGCGGCTGCGTCGCGCCGCACCGGGTGCAGGCGACCGCGCGGCCGAAGCTCGGCGGCGGGGGGCGGGGGAGGGCGGTGCATGCCGGCGGCGCGGATCGCCGCGGCAAGCAGGCGTGCGCGCTGGCGGGGACCGATCGGCGGCGCGTGCCAGCGCCCGATCAGCGCGATCACCCCGTCGAGGTCGTCGGTGTCGATGTCCCCGTAGACGTAGGCGCGCCCTAGGCCGAGCTCGCCGGGCGAGCGCAGCACGTGGGCGATTGCCCGGGGGGAGCGGAACTTCAGCGTCGGCCCGGCGCCATTGCTCGGAGGCACTTTCCCGCCGTCCCAGAACTCGATCGCGAAGGGGCGATCGGGCAGCGCGCGCT
>JBOGZH010000058.1:0-6119 GCA_050697095.1 Solirubrobacterales bacterium | reverse complement strand
CTGAGCATGACGCGCCGAAGACTCTCCGCCGCGCGACCGGTGAGCCGTCTGCCGTAGGCAGGTTCCCGTGCGGGATCCTCCACGCATGCGCCACTCTATCTCGGGCGCGCACCGACCCGAGCCGCGCGACGGGCCACGCAGTGATCTACATCTGGGTAAGGGAAACGACGGACTGGGAGGACGAGCAGGCGTTCGTGGCCCAGATGCGTTCCGAGCTCGAGGCGAAGGTCGAGCTCTGGAACGACACGTTCAACATCCCGTTCCATGCCTTCCGGCAAAGGGTCCGGGAGATCGCGCGGCTGAACCATTCCAGGGTCGAAGGCTCAAGCTGCGCCGTCTGGGACGAGATCCCGGAAGGCGGCCTCGTCCTGCCGGTCGACGACGACGACTGGTTCGCACCGGACGTCGGCAGGGTGCTCGAGAGCGAGTTCGACTCGCGCGCGACGGGGTACTACTGGATCAGCTCCTTCATCCAGGTTCCGATCCATTTTCGGCACAGGCTCGGCTTGATCCGCCGCCGCATCTCTCCGCGCACACCCCCGAAGTGGGTCTGCACCACCAACAACTACGCGATGGTGAAGACGGCCGAGACGAAGCCGCTCCTCGCCTCGCACGTCAGCGCCAGCAGGTGGGTCGAGGAGCGGGAGGCGAACGGCATGAGGCGGATCGAGAGGCGCCTGAGCATCATGAACCGGACGCTGGCATCACAGACCTCGCTTGCCCCGAAGAGGTCCTCGATCAGCCGCCGGCGGCTGATGTGGAGGTTCCACCGGTACAAGACGCTCTACCGCGCCGCGACCGCGCCGGAGCTGAGCTGGTGCCGACCGTACGTGGGCATGATGGCCGAGCTGATGGAGGAGCTGAGAGTCAGTGGGCCGGCGCATCGCGGTTAGCTCGATCATCCGCCACGTTCCCGCCGCGCTGGAGAGCGGCCTTCTGCGGGTAATCGATCTCGACACCGGCCGGGCGCTGCTCACCGCGCCGATTCCGCAGAGCGCCCACCGAGCGGCGGACCCCAATCCGCGCGGCGGGCTGCGCGGAGCGCGCGGGGTGAGCTTCTCGGCCGATCGGTTCGTCCTCGCGAACACCGAGCGCCTGTTCGTCTTAAACCGGGAATGGCAGATGGTCGGCGAGCTGAGCAACTCCTGGACCGCCGACATCCACGAGATCCTCGCCGAGCCGGACGGTACATGGGTCACCTGCACCGCGTGCGACCTCCTGCTCAAGCTCGGCTGGGACGGCGAGCTGCTCGCTTCCTGGTCCTGGCGGAGCGATCGGCGGCTGGCCGCCCGGTTCGGGTTCGACTCGCTGTCCGAGGTCCAGCCGGGACTCGACTACCGCGATCCGCGCCAGCGCGGCTACGCCGTGCACGACGTCGGCCACCTGAACGCGGTGACGCGCGCCCGGGATGGGCTGGTCGTCTCCCTGGGCCGCGTCCTCACCCCGTCCGCCTTCCGTTCGCGGTCGCTGAAGAGGCTTGTCCGCCACGCCGCCGCCAGGACGGCGATCACGCGGCCTGCGATGGCGGCGCTGAGGCGGCGCGAGCTGAGGAAGCTTGGCGCCGACCTACTGCCGCTGCCCGATCGCGGACCCGGTTCATCGGCGCTCGTCCTCGTCTCCGACCCCGCCGCGGCGCACGCGTCGGCCCCGGCCGCGGACGTGGTGCTGCGCCAGGACGGGCTCGAGCTGCCCAACCACAACGTGCTCGAGGTTGGTGACCTGCTCGTCTACAACGACACGAACCGCGACAGGCTGGTCGCCCACGATCGCAGCGATCGGGGGGCGATGCGCTCGGTCGACGTACCGGGGAATCCGGGATACGCGCGCGGCCTGGCCTGGCTCGGGGGTGAGAAGTTCGTGGTCGGCAGCCAGCGACCCACCGCCCTGCACACGATCGACCTCGGGTCGGGGCGATTGACCTCGTCCGCGGTACTCGGCAGAGACGCGTGGGAATCGGTTTCCTCGATTGCCGTGGTGCCCGAGTCGTTCGACGACCCTCCCGCGCGGCTGCGGTTCGCGTAACCCACCGCCGCCTCAGCGGGCTCGGGGGTCTCCGGGATCCGCCGCGGGCGACCGCGGCGCTCCGCGGCGGCCAACGGCCGCCTGGAGGAACATCGAGACCGAGCGGGACATGGTGGTCGCGGCCTGTGACGCGGCCGTTCCGAGCAGCCTCGGCGCCGAGCGGGAGCGATCCTCGGCGCGCAGCGCCCGCAGCCCGGGGAAGGCGACCTCGAGCAGCCCGATGAGCCGGAAGAGCTCCTTCTGGCGCCGCTGGCCCAGCCTCTCCCAGCCGGAGGCGAGGACGCCACGCGGTGGCGACGGCCGCGGCGGCGACTGAGCGATCGGCCCCAGCAGGGCTTGGCGCAGGCGGGGCGGCGGGCGACCGGAGAGCGCCTCGATCGCCTCGGCCGGGGCGGTGTCGCCGAGCAGGGCGTTTGTCATCACCAGGCTGGAATGGGCGGCGTCCTCGATCCCGCAGGAGCGTGCCCGAGCCACCAGGCGGTCCCAATCGAGCTCTTGGCGATGATGGCGGACGGCCTCGTGGATATCGACGAACCGGACCAGCCGGTTGTGGCTCCACTCCGCGAACAGCAGGTCAACCGGGTCGATCGTCCCCAGCGCCGCGCGGTTGAAGTGGCCGTGGCAGTCCCCCTGAAGGCACAGGTAGAGCACCTGGTCGGTCGGCGCGAGGGTGAGGTATGTGTGCCCGGCGACCGAGGCGGGTCGTGCCTCGGGCCACAGCCGCTCGGGCGTGAAGCGGTGGCGTCGCGGCGGGGTGTCGACGAGGTGGGCCTTGAGCAGCACGAACATGCGGGAGGCGTCCTCGCGGCGGAACCATCGCTGCGGGCACAGCCATTGATAGGCGGCGTGGGGCGGTCGTACTCGCATCGCCGTGTAGCCACGACTCAGCATCACCCCGCCGCCCGCCGCCAGCCGGTGTGGTGCGACCAGGAACAGCAGGTCGATCAGCGGACGCAGCTCCAGGTCGCCGTAGACCAGCTCGACGACCGAGATCCCCTTGGGGACGATCACCGGGACGTCGGCGGCGTCGAAGTCGGCCACCAGGGCGGCGTTCTCGCGCGCGAAGATCCGGTTCTGGTAGGCGGCCCGGTGGGCGAGCGCGAGCAGTCGCCCGCGCGCCCGGTCGGGAACCAGGTCGCCGTCGCCGAGCTGCTCGAGGTGCCGGTGAACGAGCGGCGCGACGCTGTGCAGGTGGGCGAAGAACACGATCGCGTCCCAGTCGAGGGGCTCACGCACAAGCTCGCCGAGCGCGGATTCGTCTGCGGGATCGAGCTCGACGCGGGCGCAGCTCAGAAGCAGGCGACGCTCGCTGGGGCCGAGCTCTGGAAGCGCGGCGCTCAACGGGCCTCACCCTTGACGGGGGCCACCCGGCGTCGCGCCGTGGCGAGCCCGTACAGCGCGCCGGCGCGAAGGCCGAGCCGCCGCACCAGCTCGAACCCTTGATCGCGGAGGACGGTGCCGTCGCCGCCTCCGACTCCGTATCGGACCCCCGCGGCGGCCAGCGCGCCCACGGCACCGAGCAGCTCCCCCTGCTTTCTCAGCTCCAGTCGCAGGCTCCAGGGAAGCCCGTGCTTGCGATGAAGCAGCGCCGCGCCGTAGCCCCACCCGACGTGCTGGGTGAACAGCTTCCAGGCCGTGGGACGATGGCGGTGGAGCACGAGCGCCTCGGGGCTGTAGGCGAGCCGCAAGTCACCGTCGGCGTAGAAGCGCCAGCCGAAGTCCTTGTCCTGGGCCTTGATCAGCCGCGTGTCGAACATGCCGAGCCGCTCGAAGGTCTGCCGGCGAAATGCCACGTTCGAGGTCACCGCGAAGGGCCGGCCGGAGCCGACCGCCGACTCCTGCCAGCGCGCCTTGCGCCTCGCCAGGTAGCGCTCGGCCGGCGTGCGGGGCGGGTAGGCGACGATCTCGCCGGCAACCGCCCACACGTCGGGCGCCTCGAAACCGCGGACGAGCTCGCGCAACCATCGCCTGGTCACGACGCAATCCGCGTCGGTGAAGGCGACGATCTCTCCCCGCGCCGCCTCGACGCCGCGATTCCTGGCCGCGGACACTCCGCGCCGCGGCTCGAACAGACAGCGGACCGGATACCTGCGGATGATCTCGCCGGTCCGATCGGTCGAGCCGTTCTCGACGACCAGGATCTCCCGGCGCTCGGGATGGTAGTCCACTCTCATCAGCGACTCGAGGCATTCGCCCACCGTGCGCTCGGCGTTGCGCGCCGGGACCACGACCGAGACGAAGGGGGGAGTCCCCTCGGTCATCGCTCGCCGCCCGCCCGCGCCGGCTCGGGTCGATCGCCCTCCGCGCTCGGATCGATCCACCCCCGCATCCGGCCGTGGACGAAGCCGAGCCGCTGGCCGAGCTTGAGCACCAGGTCGAGTCGCGGGTACTCGGGCTCCGCCGACTTCGGTTCTCGCCGCGCCCGGAGGGGCGCCAGGGCGGCATCGCGGGCGGTCCGCCCGATGTCGGCCCACGCCGCGAGCTCATCGCGCGGACCCCACGCGGCCCTCTCCGGGTAGCGCTGGTGAAGGAGCGCCCACCCGCGCCCGTTTCTCAGGTTCTGCCGGAAAAGGCCGATGGGCGTCATCCGCTGCTGGTGAAAGACCACGGGCTGGGGTTGTCGGCGTACTCGAAGGCCTGCGTCGTCGAACCGCCACGCGAAGTCGATGTCCTCGCAGCCGATCCCGGCGAACCGGGCGTCGAAGAGCCCCACCCGATCGAAGGCGTCGCGGCGGACCGCGGCGTTCATGAAGCAGAACCACGGCGTCTCCAGGTCCCGCTGCCAGCCCGCCACGCTTGGCTTCCGCCGGGCCGAATAGCGCTCGGCCGGGGTGGTGGGCGGGTAGGGAACGACGTCGCCGGTGACCGCGGCCGCGTCATCCTGGTCGAAGCCGGCGGTCAGCTCGCCCAGCCAGCGCGTGCTGACGTAGCAGTCGGCGTCGGTGAACGCGAGGAGCTTCCCCTCGCTCTCCTCGATCCCCCGGTTGCGCGCCCGGCTCAGGCCCCGCGCCGGCTCGACCACGAGGCGGACCGGATAGTTGCGGACCAGCTCCACCGTGCGGTCGGTCGATCCGTTGTCCACCACCACGATCTCGCGCCGGTCCTCCGGGTAGGAGTCCCTGCAAAGCGACTCCAGGCAGCGCCCGACGGTCGCCTCGCCGTTCAGCACGGGGACGATCACGGACACGAGCGGCGGCGGCGCCGTCCGCGTGCGCGCGGGTTTGCCGGCGGAGGTCATCTCCGGCCGGCCGCTTCGGTGCGCTCCCACAGCTGATCGAGCACGGCGACGACGTCGCGGCCGTCCTCGCCGGTGACGGGGGGATCGCGGCCGTCGGCGAGCGCCTCGTAGAAGCGCCGGATGAGGTTGGCGTGGCCCCGCTGCCACGGCCGTCGCAGTCCGGCGGCGGTCGCGGTCACCGCTCCCACCGCAAGCCGCGTGCCGAGGTCGATGTTCACCAGGGTCCTGGAGACGTTCCCACCGACGGCGTCCCGGCTCGCCCTGACCAGCAGGTGGTTACGGATGTCGATGTGGAGGCTCATCTCCGTTCCGTAGATCCGCATCACGGCCTGCCGAGGGCGGCCGGTGAACGAGAGGGCCGCGCTCCCCGAGCCGGACTCCCCCTCGAGCAGGGCGCGAAACTCGATCGCCGGCGACGGCAGCTCCGGGATCGCCTTCGTGAGCACGGAAACAACGGTCAGGTCGCCCAGAAACTCGCGGTGCAGGTAGACGAAGTGCGGACCGAGCTCGTGGACGACACCCCCGGGAAGGTCCCGGATCCAGCCGGTGGAAGCGCTCCGGGCCACATCCGGCTCGCCGAACATGGCCATCGTCTCCACCGAGACGATCCGGCCCAGCTCCCCACTGGCGGCCAGCTCGCGAGCCTTCAACACCGCCGGGTCGAACAGCTGCGTGTGGCACACCCCCAGCGCCCTCTCGTGCCTCCGCGAGGCCGCGATCATCTCGTCCGCCTCCGCTTCGTCAAGAGCCATCGGTTTTTCGACCAGGACGTGGCAGCCCGCCTCGATCGCCTCGACCGCCAGCTCGCGATGGGTCTGGGGCGGAGTGACGATGTGAACGACGTCGGGCCGTTCGCGAT
>JBOGZH010000057.1:0-4652 GCA_050697095.1 Solirubrobacterales bacterium | reverse complement strand
GCCGGCGCTCGGCCCCCAACTCGCGCCCACCACGACGGGTGGGCAGGGACGGCTAGGCAGGTACCGGCGCTCCCTGGTTCAGCTCCGCTTGCCCGATCGGCTGCATCGGCTCCTCGAAGGTCGAGATGATCTCGGGCTCGCAGAAGAACCCGACGACCTTCACGGGCTCGTCGCCGACGTTGACGAGTCCGTGCGGGACCATCGCGGGTATCACGGCGAGATCGCCGGCGCGCACGCTTGCACGCTCGTCACCGACCTCGGCCTCGGCCTGGCCCGCGACGATGTAGAGCACCTCCTCGGCGCTGTCGGTGTGGGTTGCCAGGCGGTCGCCCGGCTGGAGCTCGAAGTAGACGACCGCGGTGTCCCGCGCCCCCGCCCACTTGTTGATCGGGAACGTGGCCCGGACGCGCTTATGCTCCGGGTCGCTGTCGAGCCAGACCTCCATGAGGTCTAGCTCGCCGGTGGAGACGGTCAGCATGGTGGTTCTCCTTTCGTCGTACGCCGTTTCGGCTTTCGCGGAACACTATGTTTCGTCGATGTGGGCGGCACCGTAGCAGCTTTCGCGGTACAGCGTGTACCATCGGTTTTCGATGCCCCGTCCCTACGAGCTCAAGCGGCGCGCCGAGCGCCAGGCGGAGACCCGCCAACGGATCGTCGAGGCGGCGGTCGAGTTGCATGAGACATACGGCCCCGCGGCCACGACCGTGAGCGACCTCGCCGAGCGCGCGCACGTCGGCAGGGTCACGGTCTACCGCCACTTCCCCGACGAGACGGCGCTCCTCCGCGCCTGCAGCGGCCATTACTTCGAGCGTCACCCCGCCCCGGATCCCGAGCGGTGGCGGGCGATCGAGGATCCCACAGAGCGCCTGCGGACCGGGCTTGGCGAAACCTACGCCTACCACCGCTCAACCGAGGAGATGATGACCCGCGTCCTAGCCGATGTGCGCGAGCACGAGGTCACGGAGCCCTACCACGCCCACTGGCGGTGGGCGACCGAGGTGCTGCTCGAGCCGTGGCGGGCGCGGGGTCGCCGCCGTACGCTGCTGAGGGCCGGAATCGCGCTGGCGCTCAGCTTCGACACCTGGCGGCAGCTCGTCCGCGAGCAGGGACTCGCCGAGGAGCAGGTGATCGAGCTTGCCCTGCGGCTCGCAGCCGACACCCCCGGTGCCGCCGCCGCGGCCGTTGCCTCGCCGGCCACGAGGGCCGCGGCTCGGACATAGCACCGACCGCCGCGGGAGAGCCCACTGGCCCTCTCGAAGCAGCGCAGCAGCGGATCACGGCGCTAACCGGCGCTGCTCCCTTCGAGTGAGGCTGTCGCACAAACGTGTGACCACGAACGTTGAAGGAGGCTGGATGTAAGTCAAGTCCCAGGACGTGGTGTAAGAGCAGGCACCCACGATCCTCGGTAGGACGCCGGCAGCTCAGGCCGGCTGGAGCTCTCTCACCTCCTTCGTAGCTTCTATGCGATCGCCCTCGTCCTCGAGGACGAGGGCGATCGACTCGACGGCGCGGTGATCTCGCGGCGCCCGAACGTGCCTCCGGGGCGGGTCGTGTTCGAGCGGCGCGCCGCCGCGGTCCTCGAGCGTCCCGCTCAGCCCGCGAGCTGAGCGTCGAGCCGTTCCAGCGGGGCCGATGATCTGAGAACGAGCGCGAGGCGCTGCCGGCCGGTCCGCGGCCGGCCTGAGTCGCGTTCGGCCGGCGCCGGGGGGAGAGCTTTCGCCGCCGGCCGCTTAGACGGGCATGCTGCCCGAGGTCGATCAGGTCGCAACGGTCGTGGTCTGCGAGGACGACGAGGCCACGCTCGAGCTGCTCTGCGATCACCTCGAGGCCGACCGCTACAAGCCCCTGCCTGCCCCCTGCGCCTCGGACGCTTTGCGGCTGTGCCACTTCAAGCACCCCGAGCGGCTGCTCCTTGTCGCGCGAAGCGGACGTGCGGTTGCGGCCCTCCCAGATATAAAGTCAGGACCGTGACCGACTCCGTTCCCGCCGAAACCCCAGGACAAGTGACACTGCGGGAAGCGGAGCCCGGAGACACCGAGGCCTGTGCGCAGATTCTGTTCGATGCTTTCGGCGGCCTCCACGACTACCACCGGTTTGCGCGGGACTTTCCGGAGCTCGAGGCGGCTACGGGCTTCATGGGGATGTGGATCCCGCATCCCTCGGTGTGGGGGGTGGTCGCCGAGATCCACGGGCGCATCGTTGGCTCCAACTTCCTCGACGAGCGCGGCCCGATCCGGGGCGTCGGTCCGATCACCGTCGACCCAGAGGGCCAGAACGCAGGCGTCGGACGCAAGCTGATGGCGGCCGTGATGGAGCGCGGCGCAGGGGCGCCCGGGATCCGGCTTTTACAAGACGCGTTTCACATGCGCTCGCTCTCGCTCTATGAGTCGCTCGGATTCGACGTAAAGGAGCCCGTTGCGGTGATGACCGGCAAACCGCGCAGTGACCCGGTCCAGGAGGTGGACGTGCGGCCGTTGGCGGAGGGCGACCTCGATCAGTGCGCGGCGCTGTGCGAGAAGGTCCACGGGTTCGAGCGCACAAACGAGCTTCGCGACGCAATCCAGGCGTTCGCCCCGTTCGTCGCCGTGCGCGACGGACGCATCGCGGCGTATGCCTCGAGCGTTACGTTCTGGCCGATGAACCACGGCGTCGCCGAGAGCGAAAACGAAATGAAGCCACTGCTGCGCGGAGCGGCGGCCGTGGTGGAGGAGCCGCTCGCGTTCCTCGTCCCTCTGCGCACGGGCTTGTTCCGGTGGGGCCTCGAGGAAGGCCTTCGTTTGGTGAAGCCGATGAACCTGATGGCGCTTGGTCAGTACGAAGAGCCCCGGGGCTCCTGGTTCCCGTCGGTGCTGTACTGAGCAAATCCGCACAGGCGCGCCGCCGCTCTTCGCAGTCAACTGCGGCCAGAGGCGCAAACCGGTGACGGATGCTTCTCCCTCTCGCGCAAGGGAGAAACGCCGGGCCTGCCGACGGTCACTACCGCTTGTCGTCCGTTGCGGGCGTCTGGGGCTCGACGTGCGAGACGCCCGCTGCCGCGCGAGAGCGGAAGCGACGGTCGTGACGATTCCGCGCGAATCGTGTTCGCTGGTTCGGCACAGGTCCCCGCTGGTCAGTCGGACTCGTCGAGGCCCAGCGCTTTGACCGCGTCCGACCACTGGTACCAGACAACCTGGTGCTTGACGCGCCCGTCACGAAATTCGAACAGGTAGCCAGAGTCGGAGTCCTGCCACAGACCGCTCTTGGGTGCCAAATGGTGGCCCCAGACCCTGATGACGATGCGGTCACCGAGGTCGATCACGGCCGTGATCCCGTGGGAGACCTGCTCCCAGTCGCGCAGCCACTCGGCCCAGAACGCACGGAATCCGTCGTGGCCGTGGTAGCTCGGGGCGATCCCGGTCGCCTCGACGCCGCGGAACTCGATCTCGGCCTCGGGCTCCATGCCGAGCAGTACCACGTCGAAGTCGCGCCGGTTGATCGCGGCGAACGTGCCGCGCAAGCTGTAGGCCAGGGCACGCCGGCGGGCCGCGGAGCCCGGACGGAGGCGCAGTGCGATCCGCAACGCGAGCGGCAGGAGGCGGGGAAACAGGAGGGCGACACGGTCCCCCAGCGGGCGGCGCATAACGCCGCTTGCGTCCGCTCGCGTTCTCATCTGGGCCGGTACGCCTGTCGTGGCCGTCGTCCTTCTGCTGTCGTAATCGGCTCGTCGCTGGGCGCACTCATGTCGTTACTCGGAGATCCGGCCCCAGACTACCCGCAGGATCTGCCCCAGACATGCGAGGAGTTGGCGACGCCAACCCCGGGCGACACGGCGCGCCTTGCGAAGCTCGGCAGCCAGCAGGCGAGAAACCCCAGGGTTGTTCTAAGGAATTGGCGGGACGGGGCGACGCTCCCGCTCCCGTGGACTTGCGAGCGTCTCCGTGCCACCCAGCTCGCGATCGCCTCGGACGAAGAGCAGCAGCGACGGCGCGAGCCGGGCTGACGCCTTCTCCCCGCGTGAAGGGAGCACTGCCTGCTTTGACGTGTGCGGCGGCGTTCGGTTGAGGGTCGCGAGCGCATGTGGCGCCGTCCGAGCGAGGCCGTCGCTACTGCTAGGGAATGGAAGGCACCGCTGAGCGCCCCGCGAGCGGCGGGCTCTAGGGTCTAGCGATGGCCGTCAACTCCACCCACGTCGTCTTTGGCGCGACTGGCGGGGTCGGCGGCGCCGTCGTGGCCGAGCTCTTGCGCCGCGGGAATAGCGTGCGAGCCGTGAGCCGCGGCGGCAAGGCGCCCGAGAGAGCGGAGGGAGCGGCCGCCGATGCCGCGGACGCAGCTGAGGCGGCGGCCGCGGCGAGGGGAGCCGGAGTCGTCTATCACTGCGTCAATCCTGGTTACACGCGGTGGCCGGAGCTCCTGCCCCCGATCAGCCGCTCGATTCTTGGCGCCGCCGAGTCATCGGGCGCCAAGCTCGTCTTCGCCGACAGCCTCTACGCGTACGGGCCCGTCGAGGGCCCGCTACGGGAGGACCTGCCGGCCGCGGCCAGCGGCCCCAAGGGGCGGACCCGGGTCGAGGTTGCCGCGGAGATGCTCGGCGCTCACGATGAGCGCCGCGTGCGAGTCACGATTGGACGAGCGTCGGACTACTCCGGGCCCGGAGGCGCGAACTCGTCCTCCGG
>JBOGZH010000056.1:0-8150 GCA_050697095.1 Solirubrobacterales bacterium | reverse complement strand
GGTGAGCCTCGCTCCGCGGTACAGGCCGGGTCGCTCGGCCATCAGCTCGAGCGCCCGAACCCCGAGGGGGCGATCGGCGATCGGGGCGAGGAGCGCGATCGGCAGCGCCCGGCCGGCCCCGAACGCGGCCCCGATCACGAGCCCCGCTTCGGGATCGCCGACCGCGAAGCTGATCCCGGCGAGCGCCCAAACGCCGAAGCTGAGGACGAACGTCGTGAACCCGAGCCCCAGCAGCACGCCGTACAGCGCCGCGGCGACCGGCATCGGCAACGCGCGGCGCCAGTGCTCGGGGAGCTGACGGCGGATCTGGGGCACGATCGGGGTTCCTCGCGCCTCCGCCGCGGCGGCGACGAGCGCGATCGCCGCGGCGACCAGGTAGGCGGCGGCGCCCGCGTCGTGGGCGAGGCCCCCGAGAGCGGCGAAGGCGCCGAAGGACACGATTCCGCCCGCGATCGCGCCCGGCACGAAGGTCACGCTCGCCGCGATCGCGGTCCATCGCCCCCCGGTGTGGCCGGTTGGGCCGATCGTCTCCACCATCGAGAACCCACAGGGCGACCAAGTCCCGGTGAGCCCGATCAGCACCGCGGCGCCGGCGAGCGCGATCTCCAGCCCGCTCAGCATCAACTCACCTTTCGCGGCCCAACATCACATTCCCCGCCCAGGGCGGGATCCTGAATCTGGCCTCGCTCAACACGGGACCTTCGTCTGGAAGTACATGACGCAGAACACCTTCCGGCCCCGGAAGCAGTAGCCCTCGAGCGCCCGGTCGCCGTTGATTCGGGTGTTCGACGGCGAGCAGCAGTCGACGAGCTTTCTAACCCGGCCGCCGCAGCAGCGATGCCAGCTCCCGTCCACCGAGGTGCCGATGTCGAACTTCCGCGACACCTCGTCGCAAACCTTCGTTCGCGGCGCCGGCGGGAGCGGACGGCCGTCCGGGTCGATCTTGACCCCGCCGCTGTCGTGGATCGGCTCGCCGCGCTCGTTGATCAGCCGGCCGAGGTTGTCGATCGGCCTCCCGTCGCGGTGCCGGAGCGGGTAGCCCTCGGCGTCGATCCGGGGAAGCCCGCTCGGGTGGGGGCACGACCCGGTGGTGAAGATGTGTCCGCAGAAGTGGAACGCGTCGGCGTCGCCGGGCTCGATCAGCCTTCCGACGGCGCCGCCCGCGGTCGCCGCGACCAGCGCGCCCCCGACCCTGGAGAGGAAGCCGCGCCTCGAGGTGTTCGCGGCCAGCCTCTCGAGCCGCTCAGACACCCGTGGACTCCACCGCCGCCCACCCGGCGCGGCGTCGCTCGGCGGTCGCGAGAACGCTCTCCAGCTGGGCGAGGTTGTTGAAGGTCCCCTTCGCGAGCACGGTCCCGCCGGGATCGAGCGCTACGGCGTACGGGCTCCCCGGGACGTCGAGCTGGCGCCACACGTCCGCGTCCGCCTCCTCCTCGAAGGTCTCGAGGGAGAGCACAGGGTCGCTTCCCAGGGAGGCGATCGCCGGCTCGAGCCCGCGACAGACGTGACAGCTCTCGGACACGAACACCGCGAGCGCGAGCTCCGCCGCGCCGCCCCGATCGAAGCGCCGGACGACGGACGTACGCGACCCGAGCGGCGGACCCTCCTCGGGGATCTCGAGCGCCGCCGCGGGGCCGAGCCGGAGCCGCAGCATCCCGACCTCGCGCGCGAGCGCGAGCACCGCGACCGCGAGGCCCGCGCAGGCGAGCAGGGCGAGGGCGAGTCCCAGTGCGAGCCACTCGTCCGTGCTCAGGTCGCCTTCGGGAAGCAGGGGGAGCGCGACGTAGGCGAAGGAGAGGACGAGGTTTCGCGCCACCGCGGTGCGGCTGACCGTCGAGCGAGCGCCGAAGCAGGCACACGGGGCGCCCCCGCGTCCGCGCCGAAGAGCGGCGAGCATCGCGACGCCGAAGCCGGCCATCAGCCCGGCGGCGAGGTACGCCGCGAGGTCGAGCCCGGCGGCCACCCCCGCGGCGATCGCCAGCTCGGTCGCGATCAGCGCCCCCCACGCCGCCCACCGCCCGCCGGAGTTGCGAATCCCGAAGGTGCCGAGCGCGGCGCTCGAGGATCGCGGACTAGCCAGCTTCGCGACGCTCGCCGCAACAAGCACCGCGGCGAGGACGATGCGGCCCCCTACCTCGACCATGGCCGCAACCTAGCACCGGCGGATGTGAGAAACGCGGGATCCTCGACCGCGCGCCGGGTTGAAGCTCGGCTGGCCCTCGTGGCGAATCGCGCTTCATGATGAGAGAGTGATCACGTGAGCACGGGCGCGGGCAGACGGGCGAGTGTGGTAGGGCTGCTTGTGGCGGGCGCAACCGGGGTCGCGATCGGGCTCGCGACCTACGCGACCAACGCATTCGATCGGTTGGAGCTCGACAGCGTCGACACGCGGTTCGCGATCCGGGGGGCCGAGAGCGCCCCGGCGGACATCGTCGTCGTCGAGATCGACGACGTCACCTTTAACGAGCTGCAGGAGCGCTGGCCCTTCCCCCGCTCCCTCCACGGAAGGCTGATCGACCGTCTTCGGGCCGCGGGCGCCGAGCAGATCGCGTACGACGTGCAGTTCACCGAGCCGACAAGTCCGCGAGAGGACAACGCCCTGATCCGGGCCGTGGCGAGGGCCGGCGACGTAATCCTCGCGACGACGGAAGTCAACGAGCGGGGCGAGAGCAACGTCTTCGGGGGCGAGCAGGTGTTGCGAAGGATCGGAGCGCGCGCGGGGGACACGCGGTTCGATCCCGACCCGGGGGGCGTGTGGAGACGGTACCCGTACGAGATCGACCGGCTGGAGAGCTTCGCGGTCGCCGCGGTCGAGACGCGCACCGGGCGCCAGGTCGATCCTGACCGCTTCGGGGAGGATGGCGCCTGGATCGACTACCACGGCCCGCCGGGGACGTTTCGCACGGTCTCGTTCTCGCGCGTGCTGCGGGGTGCGGTCCCGCCGAGCACGTTCCGCGACGCCACGGTCGTGGTCGGCCCATCCGCGCCCTCGCTCCAGGACGTCCACCCCACCCCGATCGACGAGGGCAAGCTGATGTCGGGGGCGGAGATACAGGCAAACGCGATCTCGACCGTGGACCGCGGCCTCCCGCTCGAGTCGGCTCCGTGGCCGCTCGACGCCGGCCTGATCGTCGCGCTCGGGCTGGTCGCGCCCGCGGCGGCGATCCGCCTCCGGCCCCTGTTGGCGTTCGGCGTCGCGCTCGCGGCGGCGGCCGCCTACCTCGCGGCGGCCCAGCTGGCGTTCGACGGCGGCACCGTGCTCGCGGTCGTGTACCCGCTCGTCGCCCTCGGGGTGGCGATGGTGGGGAGCCTCGGCGTCCACTACGCCCTTGCCGCGCTGGGGAGGCGCCAGGCACGCGACATGTTCGCCCGCTTCGTGCCCGAGCAGGTCGTCGACGAGGTGCTCGCTCGCTCGGGTGAGGACCTCCGCCTGGGTGGGGTTCGGCGCGACTGCACCGTCCTGTTCAGCGATCTGCGCGGCTTCACCACCTTCTGTGAGGGCCGCACGCCCGATCAGATAATCGATGTCCTCAACCGCTACCTGAGCGAGATGAGCGACGCGATCATGGACCACGGGGGGACGCTCGTCGCCTACATGGGGGACGGGATCATGGCCGTGTTCGGCGCCCCGTTGGAGCAGCCGGATCATGCGGACCGCGCGGTGGCGGCGGCCCGGGAGATGCTCGGACCGAGGCGGGAGCGGTTCAACGCCTGGCTGCGCGAGCAGGGACTGGGCAGCGGGTTCAGGATGGGCGTGGGGCTGAACACTGGGCCGGTGATGTCGGGGCAGGTGGGATCCACGCGGCGGGTCGAGTACACCGCGATCGGGGACGTCACCAACACCGCCGCCCGAGTGGAGGGGATGACCAAGGGGACCCCGTTCCAACTCTTCGTCAGCGAGTCCACGCGCGCGGAGCTCACCGCCCAGGGCGACGGGCTCGTCTTCGCGGGCGAGTTCGAGATTCGTGGTCGAGAGGGGAAACTGCGGGTATGGGGACTCAAGGAGTAGGGGCGCTGGGGGGCCCGCTCGCGGCGCGCGCGATCGCCGACGCGGCGAACCTGCTCGAGGTCGCGGCGCAGGCCTCCAGGGACCGCTGGGAGGAGGCGGGGGGCGCCGCGGTACAGGCCGCGAGCCTGCGTCGCCGTGCCGAGGAGCTCGGTGGTGTAGACGCCGAGGCCCACGCGGCAGCGGTCGACGCCCTGCGCCGCCGTGCCGAGCTCGACCCGCAGCACCGCGACGAGGAGATCGCCAGGGCGCTCGCCGACGCCGCAGCGCCTCCGCTCGAGCTCGCCCAGCTGGCGGCCGACGTCGCGGTGCTCGGGGCCGAGATCGCGCAGCGCTGCGACCCGAACCTCCGCCCCGACGCGGTTGCCGCCTGCCTCCTCGCCGAGGCGAGCGGCCGCGGCGCGGCGCACCTGCTCGAGATCAATCTCGCGGTGACCGCCGAGGACGAGCGCCTCTCCGCGGCGCAGGCCGGCCTCAGGGCCGGGCGGACGGCGGCCGAGCGGGCGCTCGGCGGGGACTGAGACGTGGACGACGCCCGCCTCGTTGCCCGGTGCCTGGATGGCGACGAGGGCGCATGGGGGGAGCTCGTCGATCGCTACTCGCGCTACGTATACGCGATCGCCACCCGCGGATACGGGCTTCGCGATCACGATGCGGAGGACGTCTTCCAGGAGGTGTTCGCGCGCGCCTACGAGCGGCTGTCGACGCTTCGCGACGCGCGCGCCCTCGCGCCCTGGCTCGGCCAGCTTGCGAGGCGGATCTCGATCGACCGCATCCGGGCGTCGGGTCGCGAGCTCCCGAGCGAGGAGCCCTCCGAGCCGGACGAGGGGGACGATCCCTTCGCCCGGATCGAGGCGGCGATGGTGGTGCGCGAGGCGCTCGAGGGCCTCCCCGACCACTGCCGCGAGGTCCTCGACCGCTTCTTTGCCCGCGACGAGAGCTATCACGCGATCAGCGTCGCTCTCGAGGTGCCCGAGGGGACGATCGCGAGCCGGATCTCGCGCTGCCTGGTGAAGCTGCGCTCCGAGCTGGAGGGAAGGAACGGGGCCGCCCACGCGTCCTGAGTGCGGATGGATGCCGACCGACCACAACCCGAGTGGAGCGAGGCGAGGGTCGCGGACCTGCTCGCCGAGCTTCCGCCGCCACCTCAGGGGTGGGTGCACGCGGCCCGGGAGCTCCCCGCGGTGAGGCGCTCCCTCGACGAGCTCGTCGCCCGGGCGGAGGCCGACGCGAGACTCCGCGCGGAGGTCCTCGCCGGCCTCGAGGCCGCCCTGCAGCGAGCCGGGCACGACCCCGATCCCCGCCTGCGCGCGATCCTCCGCGCCCGCCTCGAAGCGGGCGCGGAGGGCGATTCCTGACCGCATCCCACGGTCCCGAACGGCGAAGTACGATCGAGGCGTGGCCAGCGGGGTCGAGGCTCCCTCCTTCAGCCTGCGCGCCGAGCGGGTCGGCGAGATCGCGGCGCCGTCGAGCTGGCCGTTCGCGGTTACGCCGGAATGGGCATGGGGCGGATCGACCGGCGAGGGAGTTCGGGT
Source organism: Solirubrobacterales bacterium (assembly GCA_050697095.1). Lineage (GTDB taxonomy): Bacteria > Actinomycetota > Thermoleophilia > Solirubrobacterales > 70-9 > DASPWW01. The sequence continues at coordinate 2,609 of JBOGZH010000056.1, read as the reverse complement.
GTGCGTGATCGACAGCGGCGTCGAGGGCGATCACCCGGACGTCGGAGAGGTCGGCCGCTCGCTGACGGTGGGGGCCGACGACGAGGGCTACGCGGAGCTCGTCGACGACACCGACGGGGATGTGTTCGGCCACGGAACCGCATGCGCCGGGATCATCCGCTCGCTCGCGCCCGAGTGCAAGATCGACAGCGTGCGGGTGCTCGGGCCCACCAACCGGGGCAGCGGGCCGCTGCTGCTAGCCGGGCTCGACTGGGCGATCTCCGAGCGCCACGACGTGATCAACATCAGCCTGTCGACCTCGAAGAGAGAGCTGTTCGACGCGATGCGCCGGCTCACCGACGGTGCCTACTTTCGCCGCACCACTATTGTCGCGTCCGCCCACAACCTCGCGGTGGAGAGCTACCCGTGGCGATTCTCGTCGGTGGTCTCGGTCGGCAGCCACGAGGACAGCGACCCGATGCGCTTCTACTACAACCCCGACCCACCGGTCGAGTTCTACGGCCGCGGGCTCGACGTCGAGGTGGCGTGGAAGGGCGGCGGCCGCCTGCGCTCCTCGGGGAACAGCTTCGCGACGGCGCACCTCGCCGGGATCTGCGCGCTGATCCGGGCCAAGCACCCCGAGCTGGCGCCGTTCGAGCTCAAGAGCGTGCTGCGGCTGACCGCTGCCAACGCCACTGGGGCGGCGGAATGAGCGACGAGCGGCTTCGCGCGGCGGTGGCCGCCTCGGCGCTCGCCGGTGAGCAGGCCCGGGCCGAGCTTCTCCAGTCGATCGTCGACGTGGCGCGGGCGATCTTCGACGCCAAGGCGGCTTCGATCACGCTGTATGACGAGGAGTCCGACGAGCTCGTGTTCGAAGCCGCCTCGGGAGAGGGCTCCGGCTTGCTGGTCGGCACCCGCTTCCCCTCCACCGAGGGAGTCGCCGGCTGGGTGCTGCGCTCGCGCGAGTCGCTGGTGATCGACGAGCTCGACAAGGACCCTCGCTTCGCGCGCGAGGTCGCGGAGCGCACCGGCTACATGCCCGAGGGGCTGATGGCGGCGCCGCTTCTTCGCGGCGAGCAAGGGATTGGTGTCCTCTCCGTGCTCGACCGGCCCGCCGAGCGGTCCTTCAGCGTCGCGGAGCTCGACCTCCTGGCGCTGTTCGCGCGCCAGGCGGCGCTCGCGGTCCAGGCGGTGCAGCGCGCTCGCGGCGCGGGATCGGCGCTGGAGGGCGAGGGGGACACCGCCGTCGTCGCCCGCCTGGCGCAGGCGCTGGAGCGGCTCGAGGGACCGAAGCGCGATGCCGGGATGCGGCTCCTGGGTGCGCTGGAGGAGCTGCTGGAACCGTGACGTCCGACACAAACCGCGATCGTGAGGGAAGATTGGGGCGAATCACCACGTCATGTGGGCAAGCCCGCGTGAGCGGGGAGCGATCAGGAGGAGGACAGGATGGGAGTGAGGTTTCAGATCACGGACGAGGAGAACGACGTCCAGGGTCACGCGGCCACCCCCGGGATCGACGTCGAGCGAATCAAGCTCGTGACGGGCGAGGGCGACGAGATCACCCTGCAGTCCGAGGAGGACGGCGACCGCTTCAAGGTCATCTCCGGCCCCGACGACGTCGAGGGCCACATGCTCAGGGTAATGCCGTTCCTGGTCGCGCCGAAGCGGCAGCCGAGGCGTTAGCCGACGCGGGCGGCGCTCTTCGCGGCCGGCGGCCGGGCCGGTAAGCGCCTGAGCGCTATCGTCGCGAGGTGATCAAAGGGTCAGCGGGGCAGATCGCGGCATCGCTGCGTGCGGTGGGTGCGGTATTCGCGAATCCGGACGTGGCCCGACTGGAGCTCGCTTGGGCGGGGATGTCATTCTCGCTCTGGGCCTTCGCGATTGCGCTCGGCGTGTACGCGTTCGACGTCGCTGGTCCGGCGGCGGTGGGGATCGCGGGCCTGGTGCGGTTGCTGCCAGGGGCGCTGGCGTCTCCGTTCGCGGGGCTGCTTGGCGATCGGCACTCACGGCGAGGCGTGCTCACCGCGAGCACGACGGCAACCGCCGCGGTTCTCGGTGCGGCCGCCGCGGCCGCCGCGCTCGATGCCCCGGCCGCCCTTGTCTTCGCGCTGGGCGGCGCCTACACGGTCGCCTCCAGCCCCTACGTGCCCGCCGAAGGGGCGCTCTACCCGCAGGTCGCGCGCACACCGCAGGAGCTGTCCGCCGCGAACGTCGCGCACGGCGTGATGGACAGCGCCGGCTTCCTCGTCGGCTCCACCCTGACCGGCGTGCTGCTCGCGGCGACGACGCCCCAGGTCGTGTTCGGGCTCGCCGCGATCGTCGCTGCTCTGACTGCGCTCCTGCTCGCCGGCGTGCGTCGCGACGAGCGTCCCAAATACGACGAGGGCCCTGAGCTCTACGGCGTGATGCGTCAGACGGCACTCGGAGTCAGGGCGCTGCTCGGGCATCCCGGGTTGCGGCTGGTCGGAGCCGCACTTATCGTGCTCGCATTCTTCGAGGCCACGGCCGACGTCCTGGTGGTGGTGCTTGCGCTTGACTTGCTCGATCTCGGCGAGGGAGGGGTCGGCTACCTGAACGCCGCCTGGGGAATCGGCGCGCTCGCTGGATCGGCGGTGCTGGCGCTCTTGCTC
>JBOGZH010000055.1:0-8531 GCA_050697095.1 Solirubrobacterales bacterium | reverse complement strand
TGGGGCGGCTCGCGGCGCTCGGGCTGATCGCCGGGGGGCCGGCGATACTCGGCGCGTTCGTCGGCGCATCCGTCTCCAATCCCGAGCTCTCGACGTTCCTGCTCGGAATCGGCGTGGGCGCGATCGTTCAGGTGATCGTCCAGATCTGGCCGTCGATCCGCGACGAGGGCGGTCGCAGCCTGTACCCGGCGAGCGTGGCGGGTATCGTTGCCGGCGGCGCGCTGCTGTACGCGACGAGCCTCCTGGTCAGCGTCTAGAGGTCCCAATGGCGGTCGCTCACCACTCCAGTCAGGCCCCGACCAGCCGCGCCGGCGAGGGCACCGAGAACTACGCGAAGGCGATCTATCACCTCCAGCAGCGCGGCGACGGCCCGGTTCACACCGGCGCGATCGCCGAGCGCGTCGGGGTCACCCCCGCGTCCGCGTCGGCGATGGTGCGCAGGATGGCGACGGACGGGCTCGTGGAGCACACCCCCTATCACGGGGTCCGCCTCACGGATCGCGGCGAGGACCTCGCCCTGGAGGTGCTTCGCCACCACCGGCTGATCGAGTCCTTCCTCGCCCGGCTCGGGATGCCGTGGGATCGCGTGCACGAGGAGGCGGAGCGCCTCGAGCACGTGATCTCCGAGGAGCTCGAGGAGCTGATCGCGCGCTTTCTCGGCGACCCGACCCACGATCCACACGGAGATCCGATCCCGACCGCCGATCTGGAGATCGACGAGCCGGACACCCGCCGTCTCAGCGACATGGAGCCCGGCGAGCGGGGCAAGCTCGTCCGGATCTCGGACTCCGACCCCGCGATGCTGCGCTATCTCGCGGAGCTCGGAGTCTCGCCCGGGGACGCCGTGCGGGTGGTGGATCGGCAGCCGTTCGGGGGGCCGCTCACCGTCCGCTTCCCGAACGGTGAGCGGGTGCTCGGCGGGGCCGTCACCGAGGCGATGCGGGTGGCGATCAGGTAGGGGTAGCCTTCTGCGGTGGCCCTCGCCGAGGACTTCGAGGACATCGTCGAGTCGCTACCCGACGACTGGACCGACATCGAGCTGGATCTGCGGATCGCGGACGAGTCGCGCTACGTCGACTCCGGGGTGATCCTGACGCAGATCAACGCACAGCCCTACTCGAAGGCCGACTGGCACTGGCGGATCCTCGTCGCGCACCGGTTCGGGCACGCGGCCGCGCCCGAGACGGTGCGCGGCACGCTCGCGCTTCTGGACAGGGAGGGCGTCGAGGGTGAGCTCCGGGTGCGGGACGTCCACGAGGGGCGCGCCGAGGTCGTGCAGATGTGGGGCCGGCCGGAGAGCGTTCGCCGCGAGTTCCGCCACCGCCGAAGCCTGTAGACGCGTGGCGCGGATCGCGGCCCTCGTCCCCGACCTGATGTTCGCGACCAAGGTGGAGGCGACCCTGAGCGCCGCGGGACACGAGGTGGAGATCGTGTCCTCCCCCGAGGCGATCGACGCGGCCGACCTGCTCATCGCCGACCTCGGGGAGATCGAGCCTTCCGAGCTCACGGGCCGCGGGGTTCCGGTGCTCGGGTTCTACTCGCACGTCGAGACCGAGACGCGCCGTCGCGCCGAGGCAGCGGGGGTGGATCTCGTCGTCCCGAGGTCGCGGATGGCCCGCGAGATGCCGGCGCTGGTCGATTCCCTGTTGGGCTAGCCTCCGGCGGCGCGCCGAAAGCGGCGGTGCGGTTAGACTGCGCCCCGCTTTTCTTGGCCCGCGCCCCGCGGGAAGGACGCAGAGAGGATCGAGGAGGTTCGCCAAGTGCAGGATCGAGGACTCGCCGCGTACATCACCGAGCTGGTCGGGACGTTCTTCCTGGTCTTCTTCATCGCCGGCTCCGTCATCCTCTACGTCGCGACGGGCGCCCAGGCGCAGTTCGGATCGGACTTCGCGGTCGTCGGGTTCGCCCAGGGCCTCGTGCTGTTCGCGCTGATCTGGACGCTCGGCGGGGTGAGCGGCGGACACTTCAACCCCGCGGTGACGGCCGCCGCCGCGGCCCTGCGTCGGATCGATCCTGTGGACGCCGTCGTCTACGTCCTCGCCCAGCTCTCCGGCGGCGTGCTCGGCGCGCTGCTCGCGAAGGGCCTGCTGCTCGACGAGGGTCGCGCGGCCAAGTACGGGGCCGCCACGGTCAGCCCGCTTCTCGGGGGCAACTTCCAGGGCTTCATCGTCGAGGGGATCGGCACCTTCTTGCTCGTCCTCGTCGTGCTCTCGGTGTTGTTCAATCCGCGCGTTCGACAGGAGTGGGGGCCGCTTGCCATCGGCTTCACGCTGGTCTTCCTGATCATGATCTTCGGCCCGCTGACGGGGGGCGCTTTCAACCCGGCGCGCTGGTTCGGTCCCGCGCTGGTCGGCGAGGAGTTCGGCGACGTGTGGCCCTACCTCGGCGGGGAGCTGATCGGCGCGATGCTCGCGGCCGGCTTCTTCGTGCTCGTGATCCGTCCCGGCGAAGCCGGGGTCGGGACGACGGAGACGGTTGCGGAGCGCCGTACGCCGGGCACCACGTAGTGCCACTAGTCGGACGCGGCGCTCTGCGGTAGCTTCCGCGCCAATGCGGCGCGTCACGTTCTCGCGTAACTACACGCTCTCGCTGTCGCGGACCTGTCGCTGCTACTGCAAGTACTGCGCCTTCGCCACCCACCGGGCGCACATCCATCCGCCCGAGGAGGTCGAGCGGCGCCTCGACGAGGCCGCGCGGCGCAACACCAAGGAGCTGCTCGTGCTCACCGGCGAGCGGCCCGAGGTCAACCCGGAGGTCGCGGCGCGGCTGCGGGAGTGGGGGCACGACGACTTCACGTCGTACGTCGCCTGGGCGTGCGAGCGCGCGTTGGAGCGCGGCCTGCTCCCGCACACGAACCTCGGCGTCCTGTCGCGGCGCGACCTGGCCCGGTTGCGCGAGGTGACGGCGTCGCAGGGGTTGATGCTCGAGTCGATCAGCGAGCGGCTGATGGACACGGTCCACGCGGGCTCGCCGACCAAGCATCCGGCGCGCCGCTTGGAGACGATCGAGGCGGCGGGTGAGCTGCGGATCCCGTTCACGAGCGGGATCCTGGTGGGGATTGGCGAGACCGAGGAGGAGCGGATCGCGTCGCTCGAGGCGCTGGCGGAGGTGCACGGGCGCCACGGCCATATCCAGGAGGTCATCTTGCAGAACTTCGTGCCGCATCCCGATTACTACGGGCGTGAGGTGGCGGAGATCGCCGACGACGCCGCACGCAGCAGATGGACGGAGGCCGAATCCGTCTCGGGTGATCCGGCGGCCCTTCCGGACTGGGCGATGCCGATCGGGATCGACGACATGAAGCGGCTCGTCGCCGAGTGCAGGCGGCTCATGCCGGATGTCGGGATTCAGATTCCGCCCAACCTCTCCGATTGGTGGGACGAGCTGGTGGCGGAGGGGGCGACGGATCTCGGCGGGCTGTCGGCGAACGGCGATCACATCTCGCCGGAGCATCCGTTCCCCAGCCCGCATCAGGTGCGAAAGCGCCTCGCGCCGCAGGGCTACGCGCTGACCGAGCGCCTGTGTGTGTATCCGCAGTTCATGGACGGCGAGTGGATCGAGCAGGGGGTGCTCGACGTGATCAAGCTCAAGTACTGGAGCTTCATCCCGCGCCGCGGCTCGGGACGCCGCCAGGAGCACTCCGTGGCGCCGGACGTCGCCCCGCGGGCGATCGAGCGGGGGCGGCGGGGAGAGGCGGTGACCGAGGAGGAGCTGACGGCGCTGTTCGCGGAGACGCGCCCCGAGGTGATCGATGAGATGCGCGAGGCCGCGGACGAGCTGCGCGCCGAGCTCGCCGGCGATCGGGCGACGTTCGTCGTCAACCGCAACGTCAACTTCACCAACGTGTGCGTGGTCGGCTGCGCCTTCTGCGGCTTCGGGCAGGGCCGTCGCTCGCCGGACGCCTACCACGTGACGCCCGAGGACTTCGCGACGCGGGTCCAGGAGGCGGTCGACTACGGCGCTACGGAGATCTGTATGCAGGGAGGAATCCACCCCGAGTACACGCTCGAGGATTACGGCCGCTGGCTGCGGCTCGCGAAGGAGGTCGCCCCCGAGGTCCACCTGCACGCGTACTCGCCGATGGAGGTGCACTACATGTGCGAGCGCTCGGGGCGCTCGCCGGCCGCGGTGTTCGACTACCTGATCGAGTGCGGGCTCGGCTCGACGCCGGGGACCGCCGCCGAGGTGCTCCACGACGGGGTGCGCCAGCGGATCTCGCCGAACAAGCTCCCCGTCGCGCGCTGGGTCGAGATCATCGAAGCCTGCCACGGCTCCGGCCTGCGCTCCACCTCGACGGTGATGTTCGGGCACATCGAGGAGCCGTCGGAGCTGGCGCGCCACATGCGGGTCGTCCGCGAGCTCCAGGAGCGCACCGGCGGGATCACCGAGTTCGTCCCGCTCAGCTTCATCCCCTACAACACGCTGCTCGGTCGCACCCACGGGGTGGAGGAGATCTCCCGCCCCGACAACCTCAAGCACACCGCGGCCTTCCGGCTCGCGCTCGGGAAGACGATCCCCAACCTCCAGGCGAGCTGGGTGAAGATGGGGCTCGACGCCGCAACCGAGAGCCTGCGGTGGGGCGTCAACGATCTCGGCGGCACGCTGATGGAGGAGAACATCTCCCGGATGGCCGGGTCGCGCCACGGCGTGCGGCTCGACCCCGAGCAGCTGATCGGGGCTGCGCGGCGCGCCGGACGGACCCCCGCCCAGCGCACCACGTTGTACGAGATCGTCGAGACGTACTGAGTCGACGCCAAGAGGTCGCTGGGTTGACCTCGTGGATGGCCGTTTAAGTTGAGGGGATCCTGGGTAGTGGGCGAACCGAGAGCCACGTGACGCACATGAGGCGAACTCTCCGAGTGCTGCTTGTGGCCGCGGCCAGTGGCGTGGCGGCGATTGCCGGCGGGCTGGAGTCCGCCGCGGCGGCGGATTTGAGGGCGGGTCGCCTCGTCCAGGTCTCCGGCGCGAGCCCGTTCGCCGGCTGCACCGAGGACGACGTCGCCGGCCAGTCGGGCCAGGTCTTTCCCGACAGCGAGGTCGAGCCCTGGATCGACGTCAACCCGACCGATGAGGACAACATCGTCGGGATGTGGCAGCAGGACCGGTGGTCGAACGGCGGCGCCAGGGGCCACGTCTTGGGGGTGAGCTCGAACGGGGGCTCGAGGTGGAGGCAGGTCGTCCTCCCCAAGGTGACGGTCTGCTCGGGTGGAACGGCGGCTAACTTCGGCAACTACCAGCGCACGACGGATCCCTGGGTCTCGTTCGGCCCGGACGGAACCCTCCACCAGATCTCCCTCTCCTTCAACGATATAGCGCCGCCGTTCGATCCGGAGGACTTCGACCACGCCCTGCTCGCGAGCAAGTCGGAGGACGGTGGCCTCACCTGGACCGACCCCGAGGTCGTCATTCGCGACCTCGACGCCAGCGTCTTCAACGACAAGCAGTCGATCACGGCGGACCCGACGGAGGCCGACAACGTGTACGCGGTCTGGGATCGTCTCCTCTTCCCGAACAGCGAGGCGGCGAGCGTTAGGGCCAGCTTCGTGACCGGCGCCTTCCGCGGGCCGGTCTGGTTCGGGCGGAGCACGGACGGCGGCGACAGCTGGGAGGACGCCCGCCAAATCTACGACCCGGGTCAGAACGATCAGACGATCTCCAGCCAGATCGTCGTGCCTCCGGACGGCACGCTGATCAACCTGTTCGCCGAGTTCAACGGCGAGAACACGAACAAGCTTCGGGCCTGGACCGTGAGAGTGCTGCGCTCGAACGACGCGGGGGAGACGTGGTCCGCTCCGATCCTGGTCGACAGGCTGCAGACGATCAGCGTCAGGGACCCGGAGACGGGCGAGGACGTGAGGACCGGCGACATCGTTCCGGACGTCGCGGTCAACTCGGACAACGGCAGGCTCTATGCGGTGTGGCAGGACGCCCGCTTCAGCGGCTTCCAGAACGACTCGATCGCCTTCTCGCAATCACTGGACGGCGGCGTCACGTGGTCCGATCCGATCAAGATGAACTTGACGCCGACCGACATCCCGGCGGGCAACCAGCAGGCGTTCACGCCATCGGTCGACGTCGCGGACGACGGCACGATCGCGGCCACCTACTACGACTTCCGCAACAACACGGCCGCGGCCGACCTGAAGACGGACTACTTTGTCGTCCACTGTCACCCGACGACGCCCACGGCGTGCACGGATCCCGCGAACTGGGTGAACGAGATCCGTCTCACCGACACGTCCTTCGACATGCGTCAGGCGCCCTTGACGGGCACGGGGTTCTTCACGGGCGACTACGAGGGTCTGGCCTCGGCGGGGAACGATTTCACGCCGTTCTTCTCACAGACCCACGGGAGCGATCCCTCCAGCGCGTTCTTCCGGCGCGTCGGACCGTAGGCAGTCTGAGCTTCTACGCTCAGGCCGGGATCAGCTCGTTCGGGTTGAGGACGAACTTCTTGGCCGCGCCCTTGTCGAAGTCCGTGTAGCCCTCGGGGGCTTCGTCGAGCGTGACCACGGTGGCGTTCACCGCGTCGGCGATGTGCGCCCTGTCGTTGAGGATCATCTGCATCAGCCCACGGTGGTAGCGCATCACCGGGCATTGGCCGGTGGCGAGCGAGTGCGACTTCGCCCATCCGAGGCCGATCCGGATCGAGAGCGAGCCCTCCTTCGCGGCGTCGTCGGCCGCGCCCGGGTCGCCGGTGACGTACAGCCCGGGGATGCCGAGCTTGCCGGCCGCCCGGGTCACGTCCATGACGCTGTTGAGCACGGTGGCGGGGGCCTCCTCCTCGGCGCCCTTGCCGTGCCCGCGGGCCTCGAAGCCGACCGCGTCGCAGGCGGCGTCCACTTCGGGGACGCCGAGGATCTGCTCGATCTGTTCCTTCGGCTCGCCCTTGGTGATGTCGATCGTCTCGCAGCCGAACGAGCGCGCCTGCTCGAGGCGCTCGGAGATCCGGTCGCCGACGATCACCACCGCGGCGCCCAGCAGCTGCGCCGAGTACGCGGCCGCGAGGCCGACCGGGCCGGCGCCGGCGACGTAGACCGTCGAGCCGGGACCGACTCCCGCCGTGTAGACGCCGTGGAAGCCGGTGGGGAAGATGTCGGACAGCATCGTCAGGTCGAGGATCTTCTCCATCGCCTGATCCTTGTCCGGGAACTTGAGCAGGTTCCAGTCCGCGTAGGGGACCATCACGTAGTTGGCCTGGCCGCCGACCCAGCCGCCCATGTCGACGTACCCGTAGGCGGACCCGGGACGGTCGGGGTTGGTGCTCAGGCAGACGCCCGTGTGGCCCTCCTTGCAGTTGCGACACCGCCCGCAGGAGATGTTGAACGGCACCGAGCACAGGTCACCCTTCTTGATGAACTCGACGCCGGGCCCGGCCTCGATCACCTCGCCGGTGATCTCGTGACCGAGGATCAGCCCCGCCGGGGCGGTCGTGCGGCCGCGGACCATGTGCTGATCCGAGCCGCATATGTTCGTGGCCACGATCCGCAGGATCGCCCCGTGGGGCGTCTTGCGCCCGACGTTGTCGGGATGAACACCGGGCCCGTCCTTCAGCTCGAGCTCGGGGAAGTCGATGCTCTGCACCTCGACCTTGCCTGGCTCGATGTAGGCAACGCCTCTGTTGTCGGCCATGATCTCGCTCCTTCGTCTAGAGCCCGGCGACGCCGGCCTCGGCGACCTCGTGGTCCTGCTCCACGCTGCCGCCGCTGACGCCGATCGCGCCGATGACCGCGTCGCCCGACTTCAGCGGAATACCCCCGGCGAAGATGATCAGCTGGCCCTGGTTCGATGCATGGATGCCGAACAGCGGCTGGTTGGGCTGCGCCAGGGGCGCGAGCTCCTGCGTCGACATGTCGAACGAACGGGCCGTGTAGGCCTTGTTCTGGGCGATGTCGATCGAGCCCAGCCAGGCGCCGTCCATGCGGGCGAAGGCGGTCAGGTTGTTGCCTGCGTCCACGACGGCGATGTTCATCGGCACGCCGATCTCCTCGGCCTTCTTCCGCGCGGCCTCGACGACATCCTGCGCCGCACTCAGCGTCACACCTTCAGCCATGATCTCTCCTTCCGTCGGGTTTCCGCCCCGATTCGAACAATACTCCCGGTCCGTCCCGAGAGCCCGCGTGTGACGGCCGATCGGGCCGCTAGGGTGCCGCGAAGTCCCTGACCACGGAGGTGGAGCTAGATGGACTTGAGGTACACCAGCCTCGCGCTGGCAAACCTGCTCGCCGGGGCGTTCCTGGTGACCGCGACATTCGGGTTCGAGCCCTCGGTGACGGTGGCGCTCGGGTTCGGGGTCAGCATCGCGGTCGTCTTGGTCGGCCTGGCGATGGCGTACTTCGGCTACACGGGCTCGCGCCGGCCGGAAGAGAAGCTGGGCCTCGGCGTGCTCGGCCTGCTCACCGCGGCGCTTGCCGCGTGGACGGTCCTCGCGACGACGGGGATCTTCACGGACGACACGGCGCGCTGGCTCGTGTTCGCTAGCGGGCTCGGGCATGTGGCCCTGGCGGTCGCGGGGATCATCACCCACGAGG
>JBOGZH010000054.1:0-12777 GCA_050697095.1 Solirubrobacterales bacterium | reverse complement strand
GCTTTCTGTACCCGACCGGCTTCGCTCCGCTCGGATACGGGATCCCGGCTGGGATCGGGGCCAAGCTGGCGCATCCGGACCGCGACGTGGTCGTGCTGGTCGGCGACGGCGGGGCGATGTTCACGCTCCCCGAGCTGGCGGTGGCGGTTGAGCTCGGGCTGGCGATCGCGATCGTCGTCGTCAACGACGGCGGCTACGGCGAGATCCGTCGGGAGATGATCGCGACCGGCCAGCCCCTGCTCGGTGTCGATCTCACCACCCCCGACTTCGCGGACCTCGCCCGAGCCTTCGGGGCCCGGGGCGAGACGATCGCGGATCCCGCGCAGCTGCCGGACCTGCTGAGCGGGGCGTTCGCGACGCCGACCCCGACCGTGATCGATGTCCGCCTGTAGACGCGGCGACTGATGGGTTTGGGTGCCTATGGACTACCGAATCCATCGTTCGCCGCTTGAGCCGAACGGCGGCTGGGCAGGGGACGGGGGGAAACGCCGCAAACGCGGATCTCGTCGCCCATCTGAAGGCGAGATCCGAGTTGACGGTTATATAGACCGTTAACGCGGATCTCGTGTTCCGACGCTCGAATGGCGCGTTTGCGGCATCGCGAGCCTCCCCCTACCCAGCCCATCCACCCGATCGCGCCCCCCACGGCCGCGGGATCGGAATCAGCCGCCTAGCCCGACGCGGCCCTGATCGGGAAGGTCATCGCCTCCACCCGCGCCCCCTTGCTCGTCACCGATAGCACCGTGACGATCTCTCCCGACTCGTCTTCCGCCGGTCCCTCGACCAGTATCAGCCCGCCGCCGGCCCGGCGCGCGTCCGGATAGCGCCGCCGCGCCGCCGAGACCGGCATCCCCGGCCTGATGCCCTCGGCGGTGCGCCACCCGGCCTCCACGGCGGCCGGCCCCTCGACCCGGATGCCCTCGATGCGCGCCTCCGTCCCGCATGGGTCCCGTTCACTCGGGGCGGCGAACTCGATCGTGAGCCCGAGGGCGGGCCAGTGGTGCCTGCAGAGCCGGCGATGCCGATCGACCGAGGACGGCTCGCCGAACGCCGCCGCGGCGTGGGAGGGGATCGCCGTGTGAGGGTTGATCGGCCCGAACGCCGCGAGGCCCACCGTCTGCACCTTGACGAGGCGGCTGTCCTCCCGCTGCACGAAGCGCGCCGCATCCTCATCCCCCGGGCCCTCGGAGCACCCGAGCAAAAGGACGCCCGCGAGCAGTGCGGTGATCACGAGAGCCCGACAGGCGATCGGCGGCGGGCGTCGAGGCGGGGCCGTCCGCCCGGACGCCCCGCCGGCTACATCGTCCAGGCCTTGCTCTCCGCCCGCCAGCGTCGCGTCCAGCGCAGGACCGGCTCCATCACGATCTTGTCGATCGCGACGATCACCACCAGCATCACGAAGCCCCACGCCATCATTCCCGTGAAGCTGCCCGCGTCGTACCAGTAGGCGGCCTGGAAGCCGATCCCCTCCTCGCTGCCGAAGAACTCGACCAGCAGGATCGCGCCCCAGGCCGCGAGTACCGCGAACCGGAAGCCGGCGATGATGTACTCGCTCATCGTCGGCAGTACGAGCTTGCGGAACTGCCTCATGACCGGGACCCGGTAGGCGCTCGACATCTTCTGAAGGTTGCCGTCGACCGCCGAAGCCCCCTGTCGCGTGCTGACGATCAGCATCGGCGTCGCCGAGATCGAGGCGACGAAGATCGGGCCGATGTCGTCGAAGCCCCACCACATCACGGCGAGCAGCGCCCAGATGAACGCGGGGAGGGCGATCCCCACCATCACGAGGTCGGTTAGGAAGTAGCGGATCGGCCACCAGCGGCCCATCGCGAAGCCGATCAGGATCCCGGCCACGAGGATGATCGAGAGCGCTGCCATCGCCGTCTGGACGGTGACCCAGATGTTGGGGAGCAGGAGGTCGCGGTGGTCGTAAAGGAACTCGCCCACCTCGATCGGCGTGGGAATGCGATCGATCCGCGATCCCACGACCTGCCACAGCAACAGGGCGAGGACCCTCGCCGTCCAGGTGGCCGCGGTGTCGGAGATGAGGAAGCTCCACCACTTCCGCGAGCCGGAGTGCAGATCGGCGTCCGTGAGCCGCGAGCGGTCGATGTCCGCCTCGCGAGGATCGATTCCGGGGAGATCCGTTCGGCCCTCAGCGACGCCCATACCGATCCTCCATGTTCGTCGGGCCGCTCCGAATCACATCGAGTCCTTCGCCGCGCCCGGATTCCGCCACGCGAAGATGCGTCGTTCGGCCGGAGCCAGAAGCACGCGCTCGACAACGATCACGAAGATCACGAAGAACATCATCCACGACAATGCGTCGAGCACGGAGTAGCTGGTGAAGGCCTTGTGGATCTGGAAGCCGACCCCGCTCGCGCTCCCGAACGTCTCGGTCAGCGCCTCGAGCTTCCACGAGTCCGCGAACGAGACCCGCGTAGCCGCCAGCAGGAAGGGGAGGACCGCGGGTACGACCACGTGCTGAGTCACCGCCCCGCTGCCCCGCCTGAACGCCCGGCTCATCGACATCAGCCCCTCGTCGGCCGAGGCGACGCCCGCCGCGACGTTGATCGACACCGCGGGAAGGACCAGCAGCATCACGACGAAGGCCGGGCCGATGTCGCTGATCCCGAAGATGACCAGCGAGACGACCGCGTACACGACCAGCGGCACGTTCGCCAGCAGGTAGACGAGATCGTGGAAGAACGCCCTCGCGTACCGGTAGCGGCCCATCAGGAGCCCGATCGGAATGCCGAGCGCCACCGCCCCGAACCACCCCATCATCGTCTTCTGCAGGCTCTTGAAGAAGGCCTCCGCGACGAGGCCCTCCTGGAGCAGTGCCCACATGTTCTCGACGACCGCGAACGGGGACGGGAGAACGATGGGCTCGAACTGCCATTCGGCCAGGGCCGCCCACAGCCCGATGAACGAGGCGGCTCCGAGGAGCGACAGGGCGACCCTGGCCACGGCCCTGCTGCGGACGCGGCTCATCAGTCCACCGACCCCGATGGTCGGGCGCCGCAGCGTGCTGGGGGTGGCGCTCATCCAGGTATCGCCTCCCGGCGTCGCTCCTCGGTAGCTGCCTCGACCCTAGCTACTCGCTGTCACCACCGATCGTCTCCGTGACCTCGCCGGTCTTCGGGTCGACCACGGCGTGCTCGGGGAACGTCTGGTCCTCCTCGATTATCCCGGCCTCCTGGACGAGGTCGAAGACGCCTTCCTCGTTGTTGATCCACTCAGGGGTCAGATAGACCGACCTCTGGGAGAAGTTGAAGACGTTCCTCACGTAGTCCTGCATGAACTTCTCGTCCTCCGGGCTCTGGACGGCGAAGTCCTCGGGGTTGTCGGCGATGATCTGGTCCGAGTTCTTGGTCCACTCGTCCATGCCCTCCTGCCACACGTCGAGGAAGAACGCGACCTCCTCCGGATGCTCGTCGAACCACTCCTTGCGGGCGACGAAGTTGTTCGAGTCGACGCCCAGATGGTTCGGGTCGTCGGCGACCTCCTCGGCGTAGAGCTGAGACGCGGACTGGCCGTCGTACAGGATCTTGACCCTGTCGGTCCGGATCGCCTCGGTCCCCTGCACCGGGTCCAGGATCGCGGCGCAGACCTCGCCGTCGTCGACGAGCTGGGGCATGACCTGATAGTCGGCGGTCACGAGCTCGAGGTCGTCCGACCCCTCGGCGATCTCGCGTCCGTCGATCTGATCGACCAGCGAGGCCCAGATGACCGTGTTACCGGTCGTCGACTCGGCGGCGACCTTGCAGCCGTCCGGGAGGTCCCCGGCGGTCTCCCAGTCCTCGTCGGCGGGGGCGACCATGACGTCCTTGTTGGCGTTGTACTTGCCGAACGTGACGGTCTCGATCCCCTCCTGGTCGAGGAGTGGGGTCTCGTAGCTGCCCGTCGACAGAACATCGGCGTTGCCGCCGGCGAACAGCCCGAACTCGTCGAAGGACTGGAAGGCGTTGACGTCGATGCCCGCCTCCACGCCCTTCTCCTCGAGGATGCCGCTGTCGACGAGGTAGTTCCAGACCGGATCCGGGGCGAACGCGAAGCGGATCACGCTCTGCGCTTCGATCTCGCCGCTACCGCCACCACCGTCGCCACCGTCGTCGT
This sequence comes from Solirubrobacterales bacterium, assembly GCA_050697095.1. GTDB lineage: Bacteria > Actinomycetota > Thermoleophilia > Solirubrobacterales > 70-9 > DASPWW01. The sequence goes on along the minus strand of JBOGZH010000054.1, from coordinate 8,658 downwards.
CGTCGTCTCCGCAAGCCGCCAGTGCAAGCACGCCGACGAGCGCCAGCGCGCCAAGAAGAATTCGGGACCACCGTCCCGTCAGTGCCCTTCTCATGAGTGCTCTCCTCTCGCTCCTCGTACCTGATGAGCCCGTGGCCACCCGATCGGCCCAAGGCGCTCCACTCGACCAACCAAATATCGCTGCGTCTCGAAAGCTCCGCTAAACGAGCAACAGCAGCGCTACTGTATCCCTGGGGTTTGGCGAAGTCAAGGCGATTCGACGGTTCGTAGCTTCAATCTTGAAAGCGACGACGGTCGCTGTCGGCCAAGGAGCGGTAGTGGTGCTAACGTCCGCCAAACGCCATTGCACTGCGAGACGGGGAGGTAGTTTTGGCCGAGAGGGCAGATAGCTGATGCGCTGGGGAATGGTCGGGACCCGCGGGCTCGTCGACAAGGGCGGGCTGAACGCCTTCCGGGAGGCGGAGAACGCGGAGCTCGTCGCCGTCCTGAGCAGCGACTCCGAGCGGGCGAAGGAGTTCGGCGCCGCACAGGACGTCGAGACGGCGACCGCGGACATCGACGAGTTCCTCGCCGCACCCGGCCTCGAGGCGGTGTGGATCGCCTCGCCGACCTGGCGCCACCACGAGCAGGGCCGGGCGGCGCTCGACGCCGGCAAGCACGTCCTGCTCGAGAAGCCACTGGCGATCGACGTCAAAGGCGGCTGGGATCTCGTCGAGGCCGCGAAGAAGTCCGGGGTCTTGCTCGCGACGGGGTATCAGGCGCGGTACGTGCCCGGACACCGCAACATGAAGCGGCTGCTCGACGAGGGCGCGATCGGCGAGGTGTCGGTGGCGCGGACCTACTACGGGATCCACCGCCCGGGACCGCCCCCCGAGTGGCGGCAGAAGCGCGACACGGCGCGCTGGGGCGCGCTGTCCGACGTCGGCACCCACCACATCGATCTGATCCGGATGCTGCTCGGCGAGATCTCGGAGGCGAGCGGATACTTTGAGCGCCAGCAGGACTTCGAGACCGACGACGCGGTGGCGGCGGCGCTGAGGCTCGAGTCGGGCGCGGTCGCCACGCTGACCATGAGCACCAACGTCTGGATCCAGTACACGCGCGTCGAGGTGCATGGGACCGAGGGCGCGCTCGTCGCGCAGGACACATCACCCCTCGGTCAGGGCAGGGTGACCCTGCTCCGCAAGGGGGCCGACCCGGAGGACGTGACCGGCGAGCGGCCGAATTCGTGGGTCGCCCAGCTCGAGGAGGTCACCCGCGCCGCGTCCGGCGAGGACGTGCCCTACGCGAGCGGCGAGGACGGGGCGCGCAACCTCGAGATCATGGAGCAGATCATCGAGTGATCTTCAATCCCGGCGCCCGCTCAATCCGGCCGGTGCTCGGCGATAAGTCCCTCGAGGACCTCGACCGCCTCGCGTGCGCGCCGCCTGCTGCGGAACATGAGCGTGTTCGGCGCGACGAGCCGGCGCGACTCCTGGAAGTAGGCGTCCGGGAAGTCGTCGAACGGACCGGGCTTCGGTGGCGTCTCGGGCTCGGGTGGCACCAGGACGACCTGGACGGCCGCCCCGGGACGTCCCTCGATCACCTCGACCGAAGCGATCTCCGAATAGGGGAACGCACCCACGGACCAGCGGATCAGCTCGGCGCGTTTCGCGACCAGCGCCCGCGCGGAGGCGCAGACGAGCGCGTTGGCGCCCAGCCCCCGCGTGTTCCACACGGCGACGATCTCCTCGCCCGGCTCCAGCACCCCCTCTATCGCCGCGCGCATTCCGCGCGGCAGCGGGTCCAATGTCGGGGTCCCCTCCTGCACGGCGGGCGATCCTAGTCGAGCGGGTGGGGCATGCGCGCGCTGCTCGCCCAGCTCTGTCCCAGACCCGGTGACGTCACCGCCAACGTTGCTCGCGCCGTGGACATCGTCGTGTCGCATCCGGAGGCCGAGTTCGCGCTGTTCCCGGAGATGTTCGCAAGCGGCTACCGCGTAGACGAGCTCGAGCCGGTCGCGATCCGGCCCAGTGACGGTGCCTTGACACCGCTCGCCGAAGCCGCGGGCCGCGCCGGAACCGCGGTCGGGGTCGGGTTCGTCGAGCGGGCGGATGAGGGCTACTTCAACGCGCTCGCCTGCTTCGACGCCGCGGGTGCCCTGGCCGCCGTCTACCGCAAGACCCATCTCTTCGGCGCCGAGAACGACTGCTTCATACCGGGTGACGCACTCGCCGTCGTGAGGCTCGCCGGGCGCCGGGTCGCGCCCCTGATCTGCTTCGACGCCGAGTTTCCGGAGCCGGCGCGCGCGGCAGCGGCAGCCGGCGCCGACCTTCTGATCACGGTTGCGGCGAACATGGAGCCCGAGGGGCTCGAGCAGGAGATCGCGACCCGGGCACGGGCGCTGGAGAACAGGATCCCCCACCTCTATGTCAACCGCTGCGGAGCCGAGGGGAGCCTCGAGTTCGCGGGCGGAACGCGGGCGATCAGCGCCGGCGGCGCGGTGACCGCGGAGGCCGCGGGCCGGGGCGAGGAGATCGTCATCGCCGAGGTGGGCCCGGCCGGTTGCACGGATGAGCGGCTCGATTACCTCGCCCTGAGCCGGGGCCAGCTGCCGGTCTGCGTCACGGCGGGCTCCCAGGAGGCGACGTAGAGCGTGTACGAGCCCTGGGACGCTCTCGAGGCCCCGCGGTTCACGGGTCCGCGCACCTACGCGCGGCTGCCGTACGTCAAGCACCTCGAGGGAGTGCACGCCGCTGTCTTCGGGATCCCCTGGGACGGTGGTGCCTCGTTCCGCGGCGGCGCGCGGTTCGGTCCCGAGGGGGTGAGGTCGGCCTCCGGGATGATCCGGACCTACAACCCGGTCCAGCGGGTCCAGGTCTTCGGCTCGCTTTCAACGATCGACTACGGGGATGCCCCCACCGCCCCCGGGTACATCGAGGAGACGCTCGAGCGCGTCGAGGCCTTCGTGCGGCCGATCGCCGCCTCCGAGGCGGTTCCCGTGGCTATCGGGGGCGATCACTCGATGGCACTCGCCGAGCTGCGCGCGCTCGCCGCGGTGCACGGGCCGCTCGGGCTCGTCCACCTCGACTCCCACACCGATCTCTGGGACACCTACTACGACGGCATCCGCTACAGCCACGGGACGATGTTCCGTCGCGCGATCGAGGAGGGGATCCTCGACCCATCGCGCGTGCTCCAGGCCGGCATGCGCGGGCCGCTCTACGGCGAGGCCGACGAGGAGATCCCGGGCACCCTCGGGGTCGAGACGATTCCCTGGGTCGAGCTCGCGGAGCTCGACCCGGACGAGCTCGCGGAGCGCGCCCGCGAGCGGCTCGGGACGGGCCCGGCGTTCCTGTCCTTCGACGTCGACTTCGTCGACGCTGCCTTCTGCCCGGGGACGGGAACACCGGAGGTGGGGGGGCCGACGAGCTTCGAGGCGCTGGGGTACCTACGGGCGCTCACCGGCCTGAACCTCGTGGGCTTCGACGTCGTGGAGGTCGCGCCCGCCTACGACGGCCCGGGACAGGTCACGGCGCTGTTCGCCGCCAACGCCGTGTTCGAGATGCTCTCCCTGGTCGTCCTCGCGCGGCGCCGGAGCTCCACCGCGGACTGACCCCCGGCGCCGCCCTGCTCGACGCCGGAACGAAAAGGGGCGCCGCTCGCGCGACGCCCCTCTGAGTCGGTGTCCCCGTCGCTCAGCGGCGGCGGCTCGTGGTCGCGAACTCGTCGCTGTACACGGTCAACGCGTAGAGGATGATCGCGTAGAGCACGAGCAGGATCACCGACCAGGCCGGATAGTGCGTGAAATGCCCGAACGCCGCGATCGCGCCGATGATCGCCACGATGATGCCGACCACCTGGGCCCAGCGCTGGAGCGCCAGGATCCCCGATCCGACGAGGAGCTGGAGTCCGGCGATGATCAGCAACACGATGCCGAAGGCGTCGTAGTTGTCGATCACCAGGCCCTCTTCACCGACGTAGAAATGGCTTGGCTCGGCAAGGGCGACGAGACCGTCCACGGCGTTGAAGAACGCCGCCGCGAGGAACAGCACCCCCGCGAAGGTCACGACGCCGGCTCGGCGTGCTGCTGACACGCTCCCTCCTTTTTAGTTGGACGGCCCGGCGTGACGGCAGGAGTCACGGTCGGACCGAGTTGCGCCCGCCACGCTACCCGAGCCCCCGGCCGGAACGGGCGGGCTCAACTAGCTACAATTGACACATAGGAACGGATGCCTCCGCCACCGTCGCGAAGGAGGTGATTCCGGTGCGGACGCTTACCGGGCTCAGCAACGTCTTCTGGGTCGTGATCGTCGGGGTAGTCGCCCTGTATGCGTTCTTCATCGTCATGGGCGCGCTCTCCCCGGGCGACCAGCTCGTGCTCACGGGCATCGTCGTGGTGATGGCCGCGGCGTTCGTGGTTCACCTCGTGCGGGTGAGGCGCGCGATGCACGACCACGAGCACGAGGCGGAGATGCGCGAGCTGCACAAGATGCGCGAAACCCGCGGCTTCTAATCAATTCCGCTCGCGTACTCAGCTCCCGCTCGCTCGCAAATATGACCGGCAGCCTTGCTCGCTCGCTCCCGCCTCCGCCGCGAGCGGGTTTGTGGTGCCCCGAGGTCGCCGTCAGGCCGCGGCGCTGAGCTCCCGGGTGGCCGGTCGCGCGGCGTGCTCCTGCGCGTGGGCCGGGTGGGCGATGTCGAGGTAGTGCCGGAACGACCAGCCCACGAAGGCGTCGGTCTGCATTCCTCGCAGAGCGAGGGCCAGGAGGCGCGGCGGCAACCGGGGCACGAGCCGCTGCACCCGCAGCATCCAGTCGAAACGCCACCGGTGGCGGGCCGAGAACCCCCCGTAGCGGCGCAGCGCGGTCGCGCGGTCGGCACGGCCTTCGACCACGGCCCGCAACTCCCGCCCGCACGCGATTCCGAAGTAGAACGCCGTCCGGATCCCCTCCGCCGTCAGCGGCAGACAATGGCCCGCCGAATCACCGGCGAAGAACACCTCCCCGGCGGTGGCCTCACGCAGGCGATGGGGAATCCAGTTGCCCTGGTAGCGCACGCTCGGCAGCTCGAGGCGCTCCGCGAGCTCGACCGTCGGCCGCTTGACGTGATCGCGGGGAATGAAGGAGCCGACCCCGACCCGCACCTCGTCGGCGGCGGGAAAGCTCCACCCATACCCGGCCCGGATCACGCCGCGCTCGATCCAGATCTCGAGGTCGCGGCCGTTGCCCGATGGATGCACCTCGAGCCCCCGCGACAGCGGCGCGTCGGGCGGCTGGTAGGTCCGATCGAGCACCCGGCGCCACCCCAGGGCGTCGACGACCAGTGGAGCGCTCAGGGCACCGCGGTCGGTATCGACGCCGATCGCGCCGTCTCCGTTCGTGGCGGCCCGCCCGGTCACAGTCGCCGTCTCGAACGTGGCGTCGCACTGCTCGAACAGCAACTCGCAGAGGGTCGGGTAGTCGAAGGTGGAGAAGGTCCAGGGCAGGTGCATGCGCACGCTCGTGTGCGGCGTGTGGACGATCAGGTCCCCGAATGTCTGCCTGATCGAGTCCTCGACGCCCATCGCCCGCAGCCACTCCGTCGGCGCCGCGCAGGCGGAGGTCTGGCGGTCCCCGATCTCGTAGCGGTCGAGCAGCAGGACCCGGGCGCCCGTGCCCGCGAGCTCCCGGGCGATCGCCAGGCCCGCGAAGCTCGCCCCGCACACCACGACGTCGTGTTCGCCGCCCAACGGCCGCCTCGAGGCGCCGCGCTTGGTCCGCCGTGTGGGCATGGGCCGAGGGTACAGGCTGTTTCTGCCACACTTCATCGCCGTGCCTGCGGCAGACACAGCCACCGACCCCCACGCCATGGGCGCCGGTACCGAGACCGAGACCGGCGCCCCGACCCCCGAGGAATCAGCCGTGCAGGGCTCCGACGATCTCATGATCGAGGTCGACGGCCAGCTCGTCCCCAACTACGCGGCGACGATCAAGCCGATCAACGAGGGCGACGTCGTCGGCGGCGAGGTCGTGCGGATAGACAAGGACGAGGTCCTGGTGGACATCGGCTACAAGTCCGAGGGCGTCATCCCTGCCACCGAGCTGTCGAGTCGCCGCTCGGTGGACCCCGCGACCGAGGTCTCGCTCGGCGACCGGGTCGACGCGCTCGTGCTGACCAAGGAGGACGCCGAGGGACGCCTGATCCTGTCCAAGAAGCGGGCCCGGTTCGAGAAGGCGTGGCGCAGGATCGAGGCCGCCGCCGAGTCCGGCGAGCCGGTTGACGGCACCGTGATCGAGGTCGTGAAGGGCGGGCTGATCCTCGACCTCGGCGTGCGCGGCTTCCTGCCCGCCTCGCTGGTCGACATCCGGCGGGTCCACAACCTCGACGAGTTCATGGGCCAGCAGCTCGAATGCAAGGTGATCGAGCTGAACCGGAGCCGCAACAACGTAGTGCTCTCGCGCCGCGCGGTGCTCGAGGAGGAGCGCAAGGAGGTCCGCCAGCAGATCCTCGGGCGTCTCCAGCCCGGCCAGATCGTGGAGGGCAAGATCTCCAACATCGTCGACTTCGGCGCGTTCGTCGACCTCGACGGGATCGACGGCCTGATCCATATCTCCGAGCTGTCCTGGAGCCACGTCAACCACCCCTCCGAGGTGCTGTCGATCGGGGACACGGTGCGGGTCAAGGTGCTCGACATCGACCGCGACCGGCAGCGGATCTCGCTTGGCCTGAAGCAGACGCAGGAGGACCCGTGGCAGCGGGTGCTCGACTCCTACTCGTCGGGCGACGTCCTCGAGGGCAAGGTGACGAAGGTGGTCGCGTTCGGCGCGTTCGTCGAGATCGTGCCCGGTGTCGAGGGGCTGGTCCACATCTCCGAGCTTGCCGAGCACCACGTGGAGAGCCCCAGCGAGGTCGTCTCGCCGGGCGACGAGGTCAGGGTGAAGATCCTCGAGATCGACGAGGAGCGCCGCCGAATCTCGCTCAGCATCAAGCGCGTCGACGGCCAGGGCCTGCCGTTGCGCGACGTCCAGACGCCCGAGCCGGTGCCGCAGGCGGATGCCCCGGCGGAGGGGGTCCCGGAGCTCGGCCTCTCGGAGGAGGTGTTCTCCGAGCCGTCCCCCGAGGAGCCCCCCGGGGAGGGCGAGGAGCCCCCCGGGGAGGGCGAGGAGCCTTCCGAGGAGGCTCCTCGGACTGAGTAGGCTTTGCCGCCGGCCTTCGTCGGCCTCACGGGGGGGATCGGAGCGGGAAAGTCCGAGGCGCTGGCCGCCTTCGAGCGTGCGGGCGCCGCCACGCTCGCCAGTGACGCGGTCGTCCACGAGCTGCTGCGCGGCGAAGGGCTCCGGGGACGGCTGGTCGAGCGGTGGGGCGAGGGCGTCGCGCCCGGTGACGCGATCGATCGTGGCCGGGTCGCGGAGATCGTCTTCGACCGGCCGGAGGAGCTCGCGTGGCTGGAGGCCGAGCTTCACCCGCGGGTCGGGGAGCGGGTTGCCGCGTGGCGCGCGCAGCTCCCGCCCGAGACGGCGCTCGCGGTGGTCGAGGTGCCGCTGCTTTTCGAGACCGGAATGGAGAAGACCTTCGACGCCGTCGTGTGCGTCGTCGCCGAGGACGGGGTGCGCGAACGCCGCGCGGCGGAGCGCGGCCTCGGGGGGCTGGGCGGACGCAGCGGGCGCCAGCTGAGCCAGGCCGAGAAGGCGGCGCGCGCCACGCACGTGATCGCGAACGACGGTACGCTCGCCGACCTCGACGCTAAGATCGCCGACCTCGTCGGCGAGCTGACCAGGAGCGGGGACGGCACGTGACCGCGAGGAGCGCGAGCAGCAGCCGGGCAGGCACCCGCCGGCCTCGGGGAGGGGCGGCGCCGCGCAGCTCGCGCGGGGACGGTCGCCGTTCCGGCGGGACCGCGAACGGAAACCGCCGCCGCGTGCTCGCCCTGCTCGCCGCGGTCGCGCTGGGTGTGGGTGGGGCGTTCGCGGTCTCCCGGGTCGACCTCGGTGAGACCGTCAGGGAGCTGACCCTCCCGCTCCGTCACGACGACATCATCCGCCAGCAGGCCGCCGACAAGGAGCTCGATCCCGCCCTGATCGCCGCGGTGATCTACGCCGAGTCCCGGTTTCAGGACCAGACCTCCCATGCTGGCGCCCGCGGGCTGATGCAGATCACCCCCGAGACCGCCAAGCTGATCGAGAGGCAGAGCGGCGGGACCACGTTCGTGCTCGAGGACCTGGGCGATCCGGACATCAACATCGCCTATGGCTCCTTCTACCTCGAGTATCTGCTCGACAAGTACGAGGGGAACCAGGTCGCCGCGCTCGCCGCCTACAACGCAGGCGAGACCCGCGTGGACGAGTGGGGCGGGGCCAAGATCGGGCTCGACGAGATCGGCTTCGACGAGACGCACGGGTACGTCGAGGAGGTGCTCGACAAGCGCGTCGAGTACCGAAAGCACTACGCCGATGACCTTGGGCTCTGGAGAAGCAGGGCCCGGCGCTGAGCCTGCTCCTCGCCTGGCTTCTCTTCCCGGCTCTGCTGCTCGGGCTCGCCGCCGGGTGCGGCCTTCTGCTGGAAGCGCTGGCGGGGAGGCGGATACCGGGCGCGTTGGTGCCCGTTGCCGGCCTCGCCGTGATCATCGTCGTCGGCCAGCTCGCGACGGCGGCGGACGCCACCGCGGAGCTCGCGGCGCCGCTGGTCGTCGCCCTGGCG
>JBOGZH010000053.1:0-4102 GCA_050697095.1 Solirubrobacterales bacterium | reverse complement strand
GCCCTGCTCGCGCTCGGCGATCGGCTGGGTCTCGACGTCGGGTCGATCCTGGCGGTGGGTGAGGAGGATCGCGCAACGACCCGGATCGGCCGGGTCGCCGCGGCGGCGCTCGCGAGCGCTCAGGAGCGCTCGCCGCGCCCGCGGATCGTCAGCCGCTCCTGATCGGCGGCGCCCCCTCCCGCCCGCTTGCGGAGCGCGGCCAGTTCGGCTGAGACCTCGTCGAGCTGGTCCTCGACCTCCTCGAGGCGGTCCGAGAGGCTGCGCAGCCTGCGTTCGAACCGCTCCAGGTCGGAGCCCGAGGGGATGTTGAGCGCCGTCATCGCCGAGCGTTGCGCCTGAAGCGCTCGCTCGCCGGCGCCGAGGGCCGCGACGAAAGCCTGGTTGAACAGCGGGTTGTCGAGCAGGCTGTGCGCGAGCTCTCCGAACGCGTCCTCACCGGCGCTCGACAGCCGATCCCTGAACCCGTGCTCGCCGGGCAGCTCCTCGCTCACGTCCACCTCCTCTCGCTTAAGCCCACCGTAAACCTAAAGGGTCAAGATGTTTTCGGTCCGTCCGACTTGGATAGGTTTCTCCCTGCCAGGCTGCGGGTTCCACGTTGCAAAGCGATATTCGAACAAGTAGCGTGTCCGTGCCTACGGGCCGAGGGTTCGCACGCTCAGGGAGGCGGCGTACAGAGCGGCCCGCAGGCGTCGGGGAAAGAGGATGAGACAGAGGCTGCTCCTAATCGTTGCTCTGGCGGTTCTGGCTTCGGTCAGCGTCGCCGGCGCGGTGAGCGCGGCCCCCAACATCGTCGGCACCGGCCAGGACGGCGTCAGCGTCGACCTCCCGGGGGGCGCAAACCTCCCGGACGTGAATGCCCTCCCGGCGTGCTCGAACCTCAAGGACGACGACGGTGACGGCACGATCGACTTTCCCGAGGATCCGGGGTGCAGCGATCCGACCGATCAGGACGAGTACAACGTGCCGCCGGGCGGGGGCGGCACGCCCACCACTCCGACGACGCCCACGACTCCGACGACTCCCACCACCCCGACGACACCCGGTTACGACGAGAGCGGCGGCAACGGCGGGGGCGGCAACGGCGGGGGCGGCAACGGCGGGGGCGGCGGCAAGGGCGACAACGGCAGCGGCGGCACCAAGGGACCAAAGGGGAAGGGCAAGAAGGGCAAGGGCAACGGCCACGACCATGGCGGCGGAGCGGTCGAGCCGGCGCCGGTCCGCAAGCCCGACGGGAGCCCGACGAAGTCGAACCCGAGCCTCAGCGTCGCGGACTTCGGGCCGGCCCCGGTCCAGGGCGTCCCGAACTTCATGATCAACCAGTTCGAGATCCCCCCATTCATGCTCTCGGTCTACCAGGCGTGCGGCACCCAGTACGGGGTCCCGTGGCCGATCCTCGCCTCGATCCACAAGATCGAGAGCGCCTTCGGGACCAACATGGGTCCCTCGACCGCCGGGGCGATCGGCCAGATGCAGTTCCTGCCCTCCTCCTGGGAGGCCTACGGGGTGGACGCCAACCACGACGGGCGCAAGGATCCCTACAACCCGCTCGACGCGGTGTGCGCGGCGGGGCGCTACCTGAAGGCGGCGGGCGCCGAGGAGGACCTCCGGACCGCGATCTTCGCCTACAACCACGCCGACTGGTACGTGGACGAGGTGCTCCTCGTCGCGCGCCAGTACGGCGAGCTCCCCGACGGCCTCATCGGCTCCCTCACCGGGCTCACCGAGGGCGCGCACTTCCCCGTCGCCGCACGTGCCACATACGCCGACGACCTCTCCGAGCGCGAGATCCTCAAGCACGCGAAGCCGGCAGAGCGCGACCGTCTCGGCGGCGTCACCGCGGAGACGATCTCCTCCTCCCCGACGCGGCGCGGCATCAACATCTTCTCGCGCGAGGGCGCACCGGTGGTCGCCGTCAACGACGGCGTGATCAAGGACGTCGGTCGCTCCCCCGAGCTCGGCCGCTACATCGTGCTGAAGGACGCGTACGGCAACAGCTTCACCTACGCGCAGCTCGGCCGGGTCTCGGAGGTCTATCCGGTGCCCAAGCAGCAGAAGCTGACGGCGGACGACTTCAAGCTCGAGGGCCCCGACGACAAGCCGCCGAAGGCGCCCGCAAGCGCCAAGAGCACCGCGGCCAAGGCCCCGTCCGGCGGCGGGTCCGGCGGCGGCCCGACGAACAGCGAGGACCTCCGGCCGCGCCTCTACGCGTACCCCGAGCGGCCGCGCAACGTCGACCGGGCCGACCTCACCGGGCAGCTCGACTCCCTGTTCGCGGACCGCTTCCCCGGCTACGAGACGGTGAAGGCGTACTTCGGCGGCGTGCTCAAGTTCGACCGCCGCCGGATGGAGATGCAGCGCCTGGAGAAGGGCTCGAAGGTCGTCGCCGGCACGGTCCTCGGGAAGATCGGCAAGACCGACGAGCTCGCCCCCCACGTCAACTTCTCGATCAAGCCGGCGGGCAAGGGCGCGAAGAAGATCGACCCGAAGCCGATCCTCGACGGGTGGAAGCTGCTCGAGTCGACGGCGATCTACCGCGCCGAGGGCCGCAGCCCGTTCAACGAGGCCGACGTCAGCCAGGTCCTGCTGATGTCGAAGGCCGCGCTGGAGCGCCACGTGCTCAACAACCCGCGGCTCGAGATCTACGCCTGCGGCCGCGAGGACGTCCAGACTCACCAGATCGACGCGCGGATCCTGCGCACGCTCTCGGTGCTCGCCGCGAAGGGCTTCCGGCTAACGATCACGTCGCTGAAGTGCGGCCACAGCTACCTCACGGCGAGCGGAAACGTCAGCCACCACTCCTCGGGCAACGCGGTCGACATCGCGATGGTCAACGGGATCCCGATCCTCGGCCACCAGGGGTCCGGCTCGGTCACCGACCAGGCCGTCACCGAGATGCTCAACATGCAGGAGCCCAACCAGTGCGACCAGATCATCTCCCTGATGGACGTGGGCGGGCCGACGCTCGCGATGGCCGACCACGCCGACCACATCCACTGCGGGTTCACGCCGACCTACGGGACCGACGAGATCGGCAAGCAGGTCGACACCGTGCTGAAGCCGGAGCAGTGGAACCAGCTGCTCGACCGGATCGGGAAGCTCGACGAGCCGAAGGTCCCGCGCAAGCCCTCCCGGTACGCGCTTCCGGCTCGCAAGGGCAAGAACGGCGCGAGCAGCGCCCACAAGGGCGAGTAGCGTGAGCCACAGGGGCGGGTAGCCGCGGGCCTCCTACCCTTCGCTCAGCTCGACTTCGCCGGCCGCCTCGGGCTCGCCGACGGCCGCTACCTGGTCCGACACGGCGGCGAGCCGAGCGAGGTGCTGATCTGCTCGACGCTTGGGGCGCCGGTCCGGCGGCGCAGGCGGCGTACGCGCGCCCGCCCGGTAGATACCGAGGACGAGCCGGCGGCCCTGCCGCTGACGAGGATGACGGTGGTGACACCCGAGGACCTCGGCGGAGCCGCGGAGGCGGCCCGCTGGCTCGAGCGCCTGGCCGGCGACCCCGACGCGGTCGAGGCGTTCGTCGCCGAGGCGGTGCGGCTCGTCAACCGCGCCCTGCTAGCCCACGGGACGGCGGCCCAGGACCCCTACGTGCACGAGGTCTCCGCGGCGCAGGCGGTGGCGACACGGGTCGGCTACGGAGACGGCGATCAGGTCGCGGATGGCCATTGGACCGACGCCCGCGAGCTGGAGCGCGGCGAGCCGCGACGGCGGCACGCCGACAGCCTCCAGCCCCAGGAGCGGGTCGCGGCGGTGCTCGGCGGACGCGACGAGATCGCCGCGTGCGAGCCGCTGCTGCTGCGCGCGCGCCTCGACCTCGACCAGGGCCGGACGCGGGAGGCGGCGCTGCAGCTCGATGCCGGCCTCCGCGCGCTGCTGGCGGAGCTGCCCGAGAGCGCCGGGCAGCGACAGCGCGCGGACCTCGAGACGCTTCGAGCGCGGCGGGAGCGGATCGCCGCGGCGGCGCGCGGGGCCCTTTCCGGGGAGCCGGCGGCGGAGCTGGTCGCGGAGCTGGAGAGCACGCTCGCCCTCTGCGAGCGAGCCCTGCGCCGACACCGGCTCGGTCCGAGTCTCTAGTGCCCCGTCCGACAATGGTGGCCCGCTTCTG
>JBOGZH010000052.1:0-1771 GCA_050697095.1 Solirubrobacterales bacterium | reverse complement strand
TCGTGGAACTCGTACAGCCAGCCGATGTCCATCGCCACCTCTACGCCGCTGCGCGGCCGACTCCCGTCTGGTGCATCCGGGTCACCGCGTGGCGCTCCCCCACCGGCACCGTCTCGACGTCCTCGAGGTGGAATGACTCCCACGCCTCGTTCCACTCCGCCATCCAGCGGACGAGCTCCTCGACTCCCCGGAAGCTCCCGGGGTTCGCGAGCTCCGCGCTATTTGCCGCCATCAAGCTCCAGCACGGAGAGGAACGCCTCCTGGGGGACCTCGATGCGCCCGACTTGCTTCATCCGCTTCTTGCCCGCCTTCTGCTTCTCGAGCAGCTTGCGCTTCCGGGTCACGTCGCCGCCGTACAGCTTCGCTGTCACGTCCTTGCGCAGCGCCTTCACGGTCTCACGCGCGAGCACGCGCGCGCCGATCGCGGCCTGGACCGGAACGTCGAACAGCTGGCGCGGGATCGTCCTCTGGAGCCGCTCGACGAGCGCCTTCCCGGCCGGGTACGCCTTGTCGCGGTGGACGATGATCGACAGCGCGTCCACCTGATCGCCGGCCAGCAGGACGTCGAGCTTCACGAGGTCCGAGGCCCACATCCCGATCGGCTCATAGTCGAGCGAGGCGTAGCCGCGGGTCTGCGACTTGAGCTGGTCGTAGAAGTCGAGCACGATCTCGGCCAGCGGGAGGTCGTAGGAGAGCTGCACGCGCTCCGGCGAGAGGTAGTGCATGTCCACATGCGTCGCGCGCCTTCCCTGGCACAGCTCCATCACGGCGCCGACGTACTCGCTCGGGCTGACGACGGTGGCGCGGATGAATGGCTCGAGGATCTCCTCGATGTCGCCGGGATCGGGCATCTCGGCGGGGCTGTGGACCTCGACGAGGGCCCCGCTCCGCATCCGGGCCTCGTAGCGAACGTTGGGGGTCGTCGCGAGGAGCTCGAGGTCGTACTCGCGCTCCAGGCGCTCGCGCACGATGTCCATGTGGAGGAGGCCGAGGAAGCCGCACCGGAAGCCGAACCCGAGCGCCTCGGAGGTCTCCGGCTCGTAGGAGAGCGCGGCGTCGTTGAGCGCGAGGCGCTCGAGCGCGTCCCGGAGGTCCTCGTACTGGTCGGTGTCGATCGGAAACAGCCCGCAGAACACCACCGGCTTCACCTCGCGGTAGCCGGGCAGCGGCTCGGAGGCGGGAGTCGCCTTCGCGGTCAGGGTGTCGCCGACGCGGAGCCGGGCGACGTCCTTGATCCCCGTGATCACGTACCCGACCTCGCCCGCCGCCATCGCCTCGACCGGCCGCATCTCGGGCGTGAGGTGGCCGATGTCGTCGATCTCGGCGTCCGTCCCGGCCTGCATCGCCGCGATCGCCTCGCGCCGCTCGAAGCGCCCGTCGACCATCCGCACGTACGCGACGACCCCGCGGTACTGGTCGAACTCGGAGTCGAAGATCAGCGCCCGCGCCGGCGCGTCGGGGTCCCCCCCGGGTGGGGGAATCCGCTCCACGATCGCGTCGAGCACCGCCCGGACGCCGTCGCCCGTCTTCGCGGAGATCCGCAGAACGTCCGCGGGATCGCCGCCCAGCAGGTCGGCGATCTGGCCCGCGACGATCTCCGGCTCGGCGCTCGGGAGGTCGACCTTGTTCACGACCGGGATCAGCTCGAGGCCCGCCTCGATCGCGGCGTAGGTGGTCGCGACGGTCTGCGCCTCCACCCCCTGCGCGGCGTCGACGACCAGCAGCGCTCCCTCACAGGCGGCGAGGCTGCGCGACACCTCGTAGGAGAAGT
>JBOGZH010000051.1:0-15837 GCA_050697095.1 Solirubrobacterales bacterium | reverse complement strand
CGCCGAGGGGGGCGAAGCCCCCCGTGCGCTGTCTGTTGATCCTCGTGCCAACCGCTGTCGTCGCGGCGGCGACGGTTGTGTTCGGCGTCTACCCGGACCCGCTCGTCGACTTCGCCTCGAACGCGGGCGAGTCGCTGGCGCCGCTTCTGTAGCGTCGGCCCGTGGCGGATCCCGCAGACCTGCACGGGGAGCTCCAGGAGGCGCTCGCGCTCGCCGCGGAGGGCGCGACTGCCTACGTCACCGGTCTTCGAGACGATCCGGTCCTCCCCCGGGGTGCGGAGGAGATCGCCGAATCGGTGGCGGGGGAGCTTCCGGACGAGGGAGACGGAGCGCTGACCGCGCTGCGCGAGCTGCTCGCGCTCGCCGGCCCGGCGGCGACGCGCTCCAGCGGACCGCGGTTCTTCCACTTCGTCACGGGCGGCACCACGCCCGCGGCCCTCGCCGCCGACTGGGTCACTTCCGCCCTGGACCAGATGGCGTACGGCTGGGATTCGTCGCCGCTGGGCTCGGCGCTGGAGCGCCTCTCGATCGACTGGCTGCGTCAGCTCTTCGAGCTCCCCGACGAGTTCGGAGGGGTGCTCACGACCGGCGCGACGATGGCCAACCTCACCGGGCTCACGGCGGCGCGGGGCTGGTGGGCAGAGAGGCAGGGCGTGGATGTCGAGGAGCGAGGTCTGGCCGCCCTTCCCGCCCCGGTGGTCCTGACGAGCGGCTACGTGCACCCGAGCGCCGTCCAAGCGCTCGGGATGCTCGGCCTGGGCCGGTCGAACGTGCGCCGGCTGGCCCGGGACGGCGTCGGACGGCTCGACCTCGAGGCACTCGAGCGCGAGCTGGCGGAGCTGAATGGAGCGCCGGCGATCCTGATCGCGAACGCGGGCGAGGTGAACGCCGGCGAGTTCGATCCGATCGCGGCGATGGCGGACCTCGCCGAGCGGCACGGAGCGTGGCTGCACGTCGACGGCGCCTTCGGGCTGTTCGCGCGCGTCGCGCCGGACACCCGGCAGCTCACCGAGGGAGTGGAGCGCGCGCACTCGGTGATCTCGGACGGTCACAAGTGGCTCAACGTCCCCTACGACTGCGGGTTCGCGTTCGTGCGCGAGCCGGAGCGCCTGGGGAAGGCGTTCGTCGTCGGCGCCCCCTACCTGCCCTCGCCGGATGACCCGAGGCCCAACCCGGGCTTCCACAGCCCCGAGAACTCGCGCAGGGCGCGGGCGTTCGCGGTCTGGGCGACCCTGCGCGCCTACGGGCGGACCGGATACCGGGAGATGGTCGAGCGCCATCTCGCCCTCGCCCGACGCCTCGCCTCCCGGGTCGACGAGGCGCCCGAGCTCGAGCGCCTCGCCGCGGTCCCGCTCAACATCGTCTGCTTCAGGATCCACCCGCCGGGCGCGCGAGAGGAGGACCTCGACGACCTCAACCGCCGGCTCGGCGATGCGCTGCTCCGCGACGGGCGCGTGTTCGCCGGGACGACCGTGTATGACGGCAAGGTCGCCTTCCGCCCCGCGATCGTCAACTGGCAGACGACCGAGCGCGACGTCGACATGCTGATCGACATCCTGCGCGAGCTGGCGGAGTCCGACCCGTCAGTCGGCTGATAGCTCCTCCGCGGCCGCCGCGAAGGCCTCGCTGTGACGGTCGACGTCGGCCTCGGTGGTGGCCGGCGACATCAGCGCCATCATGTGGAACGGCGTCATCAGCACCCCCCGGTTGAGCATGTAGAGGTGCATCAGCCCGTCGAGGTCGGGGTCGAACTCGGCCGCGGCCTCGCCACCCGTGCGGGGGCGCTCGGGGGCGAACATGTACTCGGCGCGGCACCCGAGCCGGGTCACCTGCCACGGCAGGCCGTGTTCCGCGATGGAGCCGGACACGGCCCCCTCGAAGCGCTCGGCGAGCGCGATCATGCGCTCGAACGCCTCGTCGGTGAGCACCTTGGCGAGCGTGGCGCGCACCGCCGTCAGCGAGAGCGCGTTCCCCGCCAGCGTTCCCCCGATCCCGCCGACGTCCGCCTCGTCCCAGGTCGTGCCCTCGAGAACGCGCGCGGCGACCTCGTCGGTCATCCCGTACGCGCCGGTCGGGATCCCGCCCGCGATCGGCTTCCCGATCGTGAGCAGGTCGGGCTCCAGCCCCTCGGCGGCCGTGTAGCCACCCGGCCCGCACGACAGGGTGTGCGTCTCGTCGATGATCAGCAGCGTCCCCGTCGCGCGGGTGATCTCGCGGAGCCGGTCGTGATAGCCGTCGTCGGGGAGCACGATGCCGACGTTCGTCAGCGCCGGCTCGGCGAGCACGGAGGCGACGTCGCCGACGCCGAGCTCGCGCTCAAGTGCGTCGACATCGTTGAACTCGACCACGCGCGTGGTCAGCTCGACGTCGACCGGCGGTCCGACGCTGCCGTGACGCGGCACCACCCTCCCTTCCTTCAACGAGGCGAAGGTCTCGTCGACGGTCCCGTGGTAGCAGTGGTTGAAGACGAGGATCCTCGGGCGCCCGGTGATCTCCCGGCACAGACGGATCGCGAACCGGTTTGCGTCGGTCGCCGAGAGCGTGAACTGCCAGTGCCGGTGCCCGAAGCGCCGCTCCATCTCGGAGCCGACGTCGAGCGCGTCCTCGCTCGGGAGCATCGTCGTGATCCCGCGCCCCAGCCGCTCGCTCGCCGCCGCGACCGTCGCCGGGGGCGAGTGTCCGGTCATCGCCCCGGTGTCGCCAAGGCACAGGTCGGCGTACTCGTTGCCGTCCACGTCGATGATCCGCGCGCCCTTGGCCTCGCTGAAGTAGATCGGGAACGGCCCCGGCCACCTGGTCATCCAGTTCATCGGCACGCCCGCGAGCAGCGCCTCGGCCCCCCGCTCGTGGAGCTCGCGCGAGCGGGCGTGGTCGCGCACGAAGCGCTCCCGCTCGCGCTCCACCAATGCCTCCACCCGCTCCCGCGGGATCGTCGCCCCGGTGACCGCGTCGGCCATGAGGCTCAGCCTAGAGCGTCAGCCACCAGTCCTGACCGACGAGGTCGTGGCCGAAGCTGTGGTGTGGCTCTTCGCCGGTGAGCTCGAAGCCCGCCCGCTCGTAGACTCGCCGCGCGTCGCGGAGAACATCGTTGGTCCACAACATCATCCGCCGGTATCCGGCCTCACGCGCGAACCCGATGCACTCGTCGACCAGGCGTGTCCCCACCCCCATCCCCCGCGCCACGGGATCGACGAGCAGCAGGCGGAGCTGGGCGACGTCCGGCTCGCGCTCGGTGCACAGCACACAGCCGACGCGTTGCCGATCCAGCTCGGCGATCCACGCCGCCTCGCGCCTCGGGTCGCGGGTCTCGGCGTAGTCGGCGACGACCCGCGCGACCAGGGCCTCGAAGCCATCGTCCCAGCCGTACTCGCGGGCGTAGATGGCGCCGTGGCGTTCGACGATCCATCCGAGATCACCCGCCCGCGGCGGGCGGACGACGACCGGCTCGCTGCCGCGGGGGCCCTCGAGCAGGTCGGTGATCGTCGCCATCGCGCCCACGAGCCGGCGCTGATCCTCCTCGGTGTGCTCCGACAGCAGCTCCCGCACCTCCATCGCCGAGCGCTCGTCGAGCATCGTTCGGACGCGCCTGCCCTTCGCGCTCAGGCGGATCACCTGGCGGCGGCCGTCGACCCTCGAGCGCTCCCGCTTCGCCACCCCGGCCGACTCGAAGCGGGCGAGGATCCGGGTGAGGTACCCGGCGTCGAGGTCGAGCGCCGCGCGCAGATCCCTGAGCTCGGTCGCGTCGCGCCGGCCGAGCTCGAAGATAACCCTCGCCTCGGTCAGCGAGTAGGGGGTGCGCAGAAGGCCGTCGCGAAGCAGCCCGATCACGTTCGTGTAGAGGCGGTTGAACGCCCGCACGGCGCTCACGCGGTCGTCGATCGCGGTGCTCATCTCGCTCCGCCCAGGATACTTGACTGAGTCAAGTACGTTCGCTCGATCCGCCCGGGCGCCGAGCGGACCGGACGATCGCGGTGTGATCGGTAAGGCTTCCCGGCGTGATCGCGGCGATCGTGGCGACGATCTTGGTGGCGACCGCGATCGGCGTGTGGGCCGAGGGGCGGTACGGAGGGCCGGCCGGGATCGCGGCGCGCCGGGCGCTCCTGTTCGTCCTCTACTTCGTTCTCCCTCCGGTCACGTTCTTCAACCTCACCCGCGCGGACATAGACGTCAACGTCGGGGTCGGCGTCGTCCTCGCCTACGCGGCGCTCGGCGGCGCGGCGCTGCTCGCCTGGCTCGTCGCGGCGCGCGTGCTGCGGCTCGACCGTCCCGCGATCGGCTCGTTCCTGTGCTGCACGCTGATCGCCAACACCGGCTACCTCGGCTACCCGCTGGTCGCGGCGCTGCTCGGCTTCGACGCGCTGTCGGAGGCCGTCGTGTACGACATCCTCGTCTCCTCACCCGCCCTGCTGCTCGGCGCGTTCTCGGTCGGGGCGGCGTTCGGCGCCGGCGCGGGCACGGGGCCCCGCGAGCGGACCGCGGCATTCTTCACCCGCAACCCGCCGCTGTACGCGGCGGCCCTCGCGCTGATCGCTCCGGACTCGCTCGCGCCCGATGTCCTCGTCGACGCCTCGCGCATC
Organism: Solirubrobacterales bacterium; assembly: GCA_050697095.1. Taxonomy (GTDB): domain Bacteria; phylum Actinomycetota; class Thermoleophilia; order Solirubrobacterales; family 70-9; genus DASPWW01. The sequence continues at coordinate 11,260 of JBOGZH010000051.1, read as the reverse complement.
GCGATCATCGCCGTGCTCCCGCTCGGGTTCTTCGCGGTCGGCGTCGCGCTCGCCGAGGAGGCGGAGGAGGGCGCGGTGGCGATCCCGCCACCGCTCGACGCTCCGGTGGCGGCGATCGTCGCGATCCGCCTCTTCCTCGCCCCCGGGCTGCTGCTCCTGCTCGCGCTGCCGCTGATCGATCTTCCCGACACCAACCTGCTGCTCGCCGCGATGCCCTGCGGGATCAACACGATGATCGTCACCCACGCCTACGGGCTCGACCTGCGGATCTCCGCCGGGGCGGTGGCGTGGTCGACGGCGATCGCCGTCGCCGCGATCGTGCCGCTCTCGCTGCTCGCTTGAGCGCGCCGCCGCGTGCGATGCTTGGACCGTGCTCCACCACGTCTCGCTCGAGGTGAGACCCGACGACGTCGAGCGCACGATCGAGCTCTTCGCGGTGCTCGGCTTCGACAGGGTCGAGGCGCCCGAGGCGATCGCCCCCTTCGTCACCTGGCTCGAGGGCGGGGGGACCCAGATCCACTTCATCCACACGCCGGAGCCCACCGTGCCGGCGCTCGGTCACCCAGCGATCGTCGCCGCGGACTTCGACGCGACGGTCGGCCGGGTCCGCGACGCCGGCTTCGAGGTCGAGGACGCCGGCGAGCTGTGGGGCGAGCCGCGGGCGTTCGCGCTCATGCCCGGAGGCGGCCGCGTCGAGCTGATGGCGGCGGCGCCGCCGCCGATCGATCAGTAGCGGTCCGCGAACTCGAGGATCGCGGCGGCGTACTGAGGACGTGCTGGCCCCATCGTTCACCGAACCCCGCCCGGTCGAGCGCGACCCCGAGGAGATCGAAAGCGACGGGAGTTAGCCGACGCCGATCCGCTGGCTAGGATCGGAGCCCTTGCGCTACCCGGTCGAGAGCTTCAGCGACAAGGAGCGGGCGATCCTCGCCCCCCACTTCACGAACCTCGACCTGCCGGTGTTCGCGCTGGCCAACCTCCCGGAGACCGTCAAGGGGGCGCTCTTCGCGCGCTACTCGCGCTACCCCGGTTCGCTGCGACGGCTCTTCCTCGACGAGTTCGCCGAGGACATCCCCGAGGGCGGGCGTCCGTTCGAGGGCGCGGAGGGCGAGCGCGCCGCGGGCCTTTACGAGCGCGTGTTCATCGGTTACGGCGACGACTCGATCGCCCAGGTTGGCGGCGCGCACCTGGCGTGCGAGTGGGTGTCCAACATCCTCACGAAGCTGCTCCAGCGGGGCCGGCTCGCCGCCTACCTCGAGCAGTCCACCCGCTACATCCCCTACGACCGGCCGATGCCCGGCGGCGGGTACCGCTACTACTCCGACGACGAGCTCGGGGCGCCGTACCGCGAGGCGATGGACGAGCTGTTCGCGATCTACTCGCGCAGCCTCGAGGCCGTGCAGTCCTGGGCCGCCGACAAGTGGCCCCGCGGCGAGGAGCCCGAGGCCGCGTGGGAGCGCTCGATCAAGGCGAAGGCGCTGGACCTCCTGCGCGGGCTGCTCCCCGCCTCCACGCTGAGCCACGTCGGGATCTTCGCCTCGGGGCAGGCGTACGAGGGGCTGCTGCTGCGGCTCATGGCCTCGCCGCTCCCCGAGGCGCGCCACTTCGCCGAGATGATGCTCGTGGAGCTGCGCAAGGTGATGCCGAGCTTCGTCGCCAGGGTGGATCGCCCCGACCGCGGCGGGGAGTGGATCGAGCACCTGCGCAGCCGCCGCGAGACGACGGAGCGCTGGGTCGCCCGGCTGGGGCTCGATCGCCGCGAGCCGGGAAACGGCCCACGCGTCGAGCTGGTCCACGTGGACGGGCGCGAGGAGGACCTGCTCACGGCCTCGCTGTTCGAGGACGCCGCCGTGTCCGAGGCGGAGATCCGGGCGAGCGTCGAGGCGCTCGATCCGCGCGAACGCGAGCTGATGCTGGCCGAGCTCGCCGGGGAGCGGCGCAACCGCCGCCACCGGCCCGGGCGCGGGTGGGAGGCCGTGCGCTACCGGTTCGAGATCGTCTCGGACTACGGAGGCTTTCGGGACCTCCAGCGTCACCGGCTGCTGACCTGCCAATGGCAGCGACTGTCGCCCGACCTCGGCGCCGGGATCCCCGAGGAGGTCCGGGAGGCGGGCGCGGGCGACGAGTACGAGCGCGCGCTCGAGGCGTCGCGCGGGGAGTTCGAGCGGCTCGAGTCCGCGGGGCGGCGCGACGCCGCCCCCTACGCGCTCTGCCTCGGATACCGGATCCGCTACGCACTCGACCTCAACGCCAGGGAGGCGATGCACATCTGCGAGCTGCGCTCGACCCGCGAGGGGCATCCCACCTACCGCGCGGTCGCCCAGGCGATGCACGAGCAGATCGCGGCCGTCCATCCGGCGATCGGAGGGGCGATGCGCCACGTCGACACCTCGCGCGAGCCGCGCCTCGAGCGCATCCTGAGCGAGATCCGCACGCATCGAAAGCGCCTGCAGGCCACGAACACGGCTGGCTAGCGATCTGGGCGCAGAGCATTGGGGCGCAGCCCCAACTGCGAGGCGACAGGCAGGTCATCCGTACTGATTCCCAGGCGCGCGCTACGATCGCCACATGCCGGGGGTCACGCTGCTTGTGAGCGGGTCCGTGTTCCTCGCCTGCCTGGCCGCGCCCGGCGCGCTGTTCGCAAGCTCCGGCACGGACCCCGCGCCGCCGGTTGAGGCCCCCGGCGTGACGCCTCCCGAGGGCGCAGAACCGACCGAGCCGGAGGGCGACGAGGGCGATCCCGGGGGCGCTGGGAAGCAACCGGCCACCGGCGAAGGCGGAAGCCCGCCCGCGACCGTCCCCGAGCCGAACGGCGCCACGAACGAGGTCGCAAGCGCTCAGCCGAGCGAGGCGGGATCAGGGCGCGGCGGGCAGGGAGCGAAGGCTGCCGCGACTCGCACCGTCGCGATGCGGAACATCGAGTTCAAGCCACGCAACATCAGGATCGGCGTCGGCGACACGGTGCGGTGGGAGAACGAGGACGACGTCCCCCACGACGCGCTCGGGGAGAAGAACAGCTTCGAGACGCCGATCATCGACGGGGGCGAGTCCAGCGAGCATTCCTTCGACGAGGCGGGGAAGTACCCGTACTTCTGCAGCATCCACGAGGGGATGACGGGCAAGATCCAGGTCGGCAGCTCGAGCACGGGAGGCGGGGGAGGCTCCGGCGACACGAGCTCCGGAGGCGGGGGAACCTCGGCTCCGGGGAGCACGTCGAGCGGCTCGAGCACGTCGAGCGGGTCGAGCACGTCGAGCGGGTCGAGCGGGAGCGGCGGCTTCGGCTCCTCCAGCTCGAGCGGCACGAGCTCGAGCCTTCCGGCGACCGGCTCCGACCTGCTGTGGCTCGGCCTGTTCGGCTACGGCCTGCTCGCGATCGGCGCCTTCGTCAGGCTCGGCGCGATCGGGCGCTAGGCGAACCCCCTCACGACGCCGGCACGGGCTCCTCGGCTTCCACGGCCACCTCGATCACGGCGCGCATGAACGCGGGCAGGTCGTCGGGTCGCCGCGACGAGACGAGGTTGCCGTCCACGACCACCTCGGCGTCCTCCCACTCCGCGCCGGCGTTGCGAAGGTCGTCGGCGATCGTCGGATAGGAGGTCACGCGCCGCCCCTCGACGATCCCCGCCGAGACGGGCACCCAGCCAGCGTGGCAGATGAAGGCGATCGGCTTGCCGGCATCGTTCATCTCGCGCACCAGCTTCTGCACGCCCGTGTCCGAGCGCAGCTTGTCGGGGCCATAGCCCCCCGCGATCACCAGCACGTCGAGCTCGTCGGCGCCGAGGTCGGCGGCGGCGCTCTCCGTCACGAGCTCCTCACCTTTCTTGCCCGTCAGCGCGGTCTCCGCCTCGACCCCGATCAACTCGACGCCCGCCCCCGCCTCCCGCAGGCGGTGATACGGATACGTCGCCTCGACGTCCTCGAACAGCGGGCCGATCATCACCGCGGCCCGCTTTCCCTCGAGTGGCTGTTCGGAATCGGGTGTCATCCGTCGCTACCTCCTGTTCTACAGCTTTCTCTTCTTCTCGCAGCCGCTCCCGCCCCTGTCGTTCGAGCTGCCGCCATCGCAGAAGTCCCGCTTCCCCCCGCCTCCCTTGATCGTGTCCTTGCCCTCCTCGCCACACAGCTTGTCGTTCCCGCCCTTGCCGACGATCACGTCCTTGCCGCGATCGCCGAGGATCACGTCGCGGGCGCTCGTTCCCACCAGCTTGTCCGGTCCCTCGGTGCCGACGATCGACGCCAGCTTGCCTCCGCACCTGACCGGGTGCGCCGAGTCGAGCAGCTGCGCGGCGCCGTCCTGGAACTGAGGACCAAAGAGGATCCTCGGGAAAACGTCCGGGACGGTGTACGAGGTATTCGCCGCGACCAGGTTCCCGCGGATCGTCCACGGCCCGCCGCTCGCCCCTCCGGTCATGTCGCAGGTGATCCCGATCGGGGGCGGGTCGACCTGGAGGTCCGTCGTCACGGTGGAAGAGTCGCACGTGAACAGCCGCTCGCCGTCGAACGGCGCCACGGCCGGGTAGCCGTACGCGCGCCAGCTCTGCGCCGGAGACTCGAAAAGGGCGATGCCGAAGGCTCCGACGATGTCCTCGACGTTCTGCCCGCCCGGGGACGGCGCGACGATCGCGGCGGCGTGGTCGTAGCCAAGGCTGAACCCCGGGGGAAACGAGGGGATCCGCAGCTCGGTCGCGACGAACTCGCCGAGCGGCCGAGCGCCGTTGCGGTAGCCGGGCGCGAACATCCAGTTGGTCGCGAACACGCCCCCGTCCTCGACGCAGTGCCGGGCGGTGAGCACGAAGCGGTCGGTGTCCGTGTTGATCACGGCGGCCGAGCACGCGAAGTCTCCCTGGCCGGGCTGGGTGAAGAGGACCTTCCCGACGGCGCTGTTCGGATACGCGGTCGTGCTCGGCTGCTCGACCGCGGCGGCCTCGGCGCTCGGCCCGCCCGCTGCATCGGCGCCCGCGGTCGAGGTCCCTGCGTTGCGCGCTCGGTCTCCGACCGTCAGCCCGCGAGGCGCCGCCTCGCGCATCCGCTCGGGCGTCCAGTACTCCCGCACATCCTTGACCGACTTCGGACCGGCGAGGGGTCTCTCCGTGAGGACCTCGGGGTCTTCCGCGAAGGCCCCGCCCGGGACCACGGCTGCGCCGACCGTCGCTACGGCCGCGATCCCGATCACCCTGCGCCCCGGCACGGCGGAATCCTACCCCGCGGTCTCCGCGTATCCCCCATTGGTCCAGGGTAGATAGCTTGTGAGCCCCCACGCGGCGGCGGCCCGCAAAGGAGAAGAGCGATGTCTGACGGTACCGCGGAGAAGACGGGCGAGGGCTCGGAGCTCGACGTCCTCCTGCGAACGGAGCAGACGTTCCCTCCGCCGCCGGAGTTCGCCGCCCAGGCCAACGCCTCCGACCCCGAGGTCTACGCCCGCGCCGACCAGGACCCGGAGACGTGGTGGGCGTCGTGGGCGGAGAAGCTCGAGTGGATGAGGCCGTGGAGCGAGGTGCTCGACTGGTCCGATCCCCCGTTCGCGAAGTGGTTCGTCGGCGGGACGCTGAACGCGTCGGCGAACTGCCTCGATCGCCACGTGAACGCGGGCCACGGTGACCGGGTCGCGTTCCATTGGGAGGGCGAGGACGCGACTCGGCGCGTCCTCACCTACGCCGACCTGCTCGACGACACGCAGCGGTTCGCCAACGTCCTGCGCGGCCTCGGGGTCGAGAAGGGCGATGTGGTTGGGATCTACATGCCGATGGTCCCCGAGGCGGTCGTTGCGATGCTCGCGTGCGCACGGATCGGAGCGATCCACAACGTGGTCTTCGGCGGCTTCTCCGCCGAGTCGGTGAAGGAGCGGATGCAGTTCTCCGACGCCAAGCTCCTGGTGACCGCCGACGCGACGCTGCGCCGCGGCGAGCCGATGCCGATGAAGCCGGCGGTGGACGAGATCCTCGGCGAGCTGCCGAAGATGGAGCACGTCGTCGTTGTCGATCGCTGCAACACCGGCCCCCCGATGACCGAGGGGCGGGACGTGTTCTGGCACGAGGCGGTCGCCGAGGCGGAGGCCGACTGCCCGCCCGAGCCGATGGACGCCGAGGACCCGCTGTACATCCTCTACACCTCCGGCTCGACCGCGAAGCCGAAGGGGATCCTCCACACCACCGGCGGCTATCTGACGCAGGTGACCGCCACGCACAAGCTCGTCTTCGACCTCAAGGACGACGACGTGTACTGGTGCGGGGCCGACATCGGCTGGGTGACCGGCCACAGCTACATCGTCTACGGGCCGCTCGCCAACGGTGCGACGAGCGTGATGTACGAGGGCGCTCCCAACTATCCGGCCGAGGACCGCTGGTGGGAGATCGTCGAGCGCTACGGGGTGACGACCTTCTACACCGCCCCGACCGCGATTCGGACGTGCATGAAGTGGGGCACCGAGCATCCGGAGAAGCACGATCTCTCCTCGCTGCGCCTGCTGGGCACCGTCGGCGAGCCGATCAACCCGCGCGCCTGGCTGTGGTACCACGAGCACATCGGCGGAGGACGCTGCCCGGTCGTGGACACGTGGTGGCAGACGGAGACCGGGGCGATCATGATCACGCCGCTCCCGGGGCTGACCACGACCAAGCCCGGCTCCGCGACGGTGCCGTTCCCGGGGATCGAGGCAAAGATCCTCGACTCGGAGGGCGGCGAGATCGAGGAGGGGGCCGGCACCCTGGTGCTCACCCGCCCGTGGCCCGCGATAACGCGCACCGTGTACAAGGAGCGCGACCGCTTCATCGAGACCTACTGGGAGCGCTACGGGCGCGAGACCTACCTGACCGGCGACGCCGCGCGGCGCGACGAGGACGGGTACTTCTGGATCGTCGGCCGGATCGACGACGTGATCAACGTCTCCGCCCACCGGCTCTCGACGATGGAGGTCGAGTCGGCGCTCGTCTCGCACGAGAAGGTCGCGGAGGCGGCGGTGATCGGCGAGCAGGACGAGACCACGGGCCAGGCGATCTGCGCCTTCGTCACCCTCGAGGGCGCCAGCGAGCCGAGCGACGAGATGGAGATGGAGCTGCGCGAGCACGTGGCGCAGAAGATCGGCAAGCTCGCGCGGCCGAAGCGGGTCATCTGGGCGGACGACCTGCCGAAGACCCGCTCGGGGAAGATCATGCGCCGGCTGCTGCGCGACATCGCGTCGGGCGCCGCGCTCGGCGACGTCACCACGCTCCGCGACCCCACGGTGATGGAGGCGCTGAAGGACAAGGTCGCCGCCGAGCAGGCGAGGGAGGGCTGACGGGCGGCTACGCCGGTTCCAGTCCGACCAGCCTGCAGAACTCGGCCGGAGTCTGACCGACACCAGCGGCGAGCAGCTCCGAATCATCGTGATGAGCTGCACATCCAGGGCGCGGGCCACCCCCCAGTAGGCGGCGTCGTAGAGGCTCAGTTGATGCTCGTCGGCGAGTGGCGCGGCCACCGCGAGGTGCTCGGGGAGCACCCGAATCGGCTCGCCGGTCAGCAGCCGGAGCTGCTCGAGCAAGGCGATTACGCGCTCGCCCGGCAGCCTCTTCTGGCGCAACAGCGCGTTGCCGATCTCGAGATGGGTCTAACGAGCGACGAAGCTGAACTGGCTAGACGCCCACGCCTGACGGCGCGGCGAGCGCCTCGCGCGCCCACTCGACGAGCTCCCCCGCGAGGACGTCGAGGCCCTCGATCGGGAGCAGATGGCCGGCGCCGGCGAGCTTGCGGTACGTGGTGCGGGGCGGCGCCGAGCGCTCGAGGACCCGCTCCACGTACTCGGGAGTGGTCATCCGGTCGCGCTCCCCGATCACGACCAGGGTCGGAATCGGGATCCGGCTCCAGTCGAGCTGCGGACGGAACTCGAACAGGCTCGTGACCGTGCGCGCCGTGTTGCGGAGGCAGTACAGGCCGTCGATCTCCTCCGCCCAGTAGCCACGCACCCGCGGGTCCTCGGCGATCGCGTCGAAGTCGGCGCTCTGCTTGACGGGGACCGGGAGGCTCGGTGCGATCCGCGCCAGCGCGCGCAGCAGCGCGAGCTTGAGCTGTGTCGCGCGGTCGGGAAACAGGGCGGGGTGGGCGACGAAGTGGCAGAAGGCGGCGTCGACGTCGGGCTCGCGGGTGAGCGCGTACCAGGCGAGGATCCCGCCCAGGCTGGAGCCCCCCAGCACGACCGGCCCCGCGTACCGCGCGCGGGCGAAGCGCACCGCCTCCTCGAGAACGTCGAGCGCGGGCTCGACCGGACAGTCGCCTCGCGCGCCTTCCGAGAGCCCGTGGCCCGGACGGTCCACGAGCACGACGTTGAAGCCCTGCTCGCGCAGGCGGGCGGCGAGCGGCGTGTAGAGGCGTCCGTGGGCGCCGATCCCGTGCGTGAAGACGACCGTCGGATCGCCGAGCCCGGCCTCGTGGACCTCGAGGTGGACCTGCGTGCGGCGGTGCGGGATGAACTCGTGACCGGCCTCGGCGATAGCGGCGTCCACGTCGAGCCCGCCCATCCCCGGGATTTCCCGGGACCACTCGCGAAGCTTCCCGGTCGTCACCTCGAGCGCCCGCTCGAGCACCTCGCGCCGCGGCGGGCCGTCGAGGTAGCGGACGGAGCGCCCGCGCTGGAGCAGCATCGCGTAGGCGGACTCCCGGCTCGTCGCGGAGGGCTCCCACCCGAGCATCTCGCGCGCGCGCCCGAGGCGGCCGACGCGATCCCCCGACACCGCCCACTCGCTCGAGATGGGCGAGAGCCGCAGCGCGTGCGCGGTGTCGAGCGCGACCTCGGTGGCGCGAACCGGGACGCGGATCACGCGCCCGCCCGAGATCTCCGCGAGCTCCTCCTGCGAGACCGAGTCCTCGGTGACGAGGAGGAACGGCCCGGGCGCGTCGCGGACGGTCGCCTCGCAGAAGGCGCGCGCGAGGTCATCCTGGTGGATGAGCTGCGTGCGGCCGCCGTCGTCGGGGACCACGGCGAGCGGAGACCCCATCAGCGCCAGAGCCGGGTTGTCGAAGTCCGGGCCGTAGATGAACCCGGGGCGAAAGCGCGTGATCGTCATCCCGGAGTCGGGGTTCGCGGCCTCCCACCAGTCGAGCAGGTGCTCGACCCGTGCCTTCTCGCGGAAGTAGAAGCGCTCCGGCGTGCCGGCCGGAAACGCGCCGTCGTCGACCGGCTCGAGCCCGGGGGCGGGCGCTCCGTACGCGGACAGGCTGGAGGCGACGACGAGCCGCCGCACGCCGGCCGTCGCGGCGCCCTCGAGCACGTTCCGGGACCCGCCCAGGTTGATCTCGTGGGCGGAGGACAGGTCGCGGCCGGGGACGAGGACGAAGGCGAGGTGAACGACGGCCTCGGCGCCCCCGAGGTGGTCACGAACCCGGGGCGAGCGAACGTCGCAGCTCTCGGCGCGGAGCTTGTCATGCTCCAAGCGAAGCGGCGCGACGTCGATGCCGACCACCGCTTCGACGCGGTCGTCCTCGAGCAGACGCCGCAGGATCGCTGTGCCGAAGTCTCCTGCGGCGCCGGTTACCGCGACCTTCATCGATCAGTCATCCACGGCGGCGCTTCCGCTTCCGAGGCGGTGGGCCGGGCGGCTCGCCGCTCTCCTCGGCGGCCGCCGGTGGCTCGGAGGGATTCCCGAGCTCCGCCGCCGGGCGCCCGGGCTCCGCCGCCTCCTCGTCGGGCGGCTCCCCACCGGGTGACGGCCACGGCACGGCCTTCCCGGCGTCCCACGCGGCGGGCCGCTGGCCGAGCCAGAAGCCCCCGATCAGCATCCCGAGGGCAACGATGTAGACGAGGATCCCGATGAAGCCGAGGAAGAGCACGGAAACTCCCAGCGCCATCCCGAGCGAGCCCCAGAAGCGGGTCAGCAGTCCGGTGCGCATCGCGTGCAGCGACGTGTAGACGATCGCGACGATCAGCCCGAGCGTGCCGGCGAAGGTGAAGCCCTGCGCGGCGTCGAACGTCGCCTGGTCCTGGATCAGCTCCTCGGCGTACTCGCCGACCGGGAGCCCCAGACCACCGCCCGTGCTCGCGAAGTCCGACGCTGCCTGATCGAACGCGAACCACTGCAGGAGGGCGCCGATCCCGAGGAAGAGCGGGCCGGCGACGGTGATCCCGACGAGCGCCGAGCGCACCCTGTCCGAGCGCGCCGCGGCGGCCTGGAAGAGGTAGAAGATCGGCGCGGCCGCGAGCAGGAAGCCCACGGCCTGAAGGATCGCGGCGAGGAGCTGGTTCCCGCTATTGTCCGCGAACTCGGCGAGGAACTGTGCGTCGGTGTCGGCCTGCGAGAGCGTCCCGCCCTGGTTGACGGCAATCGCGGCGATGAACGTGACGGCGGCGGCAAACGCCGCAATCGCCACGGGGCGGGCGTAGCGCCGCTCGCGGGCGACGACCTCCTCCGGGCTCACTCCGCTCGATCTCCGGGCGGCTCGAGCAAGGCGGGCTCGGGTGGCGGCCTCACCGGGAAGTACTCGTGATCCGCGGGCGCGGCGATCCGCGAGACGCGGTCGCCAGCCGCGAGCAGCAGGTCGAGCGCCGGGGCGGCGAGGCCGATCAGCCCCTCGATTCGCTCGCGCATCCGCTGCTGGCCCGGGGTCTCCTCCATGTCATCCCCGCTCGTGGAAGAAGAACTCCGGCAACGCGCCCTCGATCACCTGGTGCGTCATTCGCTGCGCCACCTCGAGGTTGCCGCTCCGCACCGCGATGTCGTCCAGGGTGACGATTCCGACCAGCTCGTCCTTCTCGACGACGGGGAGGCGGCGGACCTTGTGCTGCACCATCAGGGCCGCGGCCTCCTCGAGGTCCATCTGAGGCTCACCGGTGACCAGCGGCGTCGAGCTGTACCCGCCGATCGGCGCGGCCCCGGACTCCTCGGCCGCGACGACGCGCACCGCGAGATCGCGGTCGGTGACCATCGCCGCCGGGCGGCCGTTCGGATCGCAGATCACGACCGAGCCGACGTTGTGGTCACGCATCAGCTGCGCCACCTGGCGGACGTCGAGCTCCGCGTCGGCGGTCACCACGCCCGGAGTCATCATCTCCCGCAGCTCCATCCCGCTCGTACGGTAACGCCCCCGAAGCGAGGCCGCGCACGCCGCCCGAGCGTAAGATCCTCCGCGATGGCCGAGCGCCCCGACCAGAGCGGACCGGTCGCCGTCTACGGCGCCACCGGATACACCGGGCGGCTGGTCGCCGAGGAGCTTCAGCGGCGGGGGGCGGACTTCGTGCTCTCCGGCCGCAGCGCCGAGAAGCTCGGGGCGCTGGCGGCGCGCCTGGGGCCCGGGG
>JBOGZH010000050.1:0-2462 GCA_050697095.1 Solirubrobacterales bacterium | reverse complement strand
CACGCGGCGTTGCTGCGTCACGCTTTCGCGCATTGCGCAAGATTCCCCACTGCTGCCTCCCGTAGGAGTCTGGGCCGTGTCTCAGTCCCAGTGTGGCTGATCGTCCTCTCAGACCAGCTACGCATCGTCGCCTTGGTAGGCCGTTACCCCACCAACAAGCTAATGCGCCGCGGGCCCATCCCGATGCGGAGGCCGAAGCTTCCTTTCGTCCGAAGACCACATCCGGTATTAGCCCGAGTTTCCTCGGGTTGTCCCGGTCATCGGGGCAGGTTACCCACGTGTTACTCACCCGTTCGCGGCTTTGCCCCAGGCCGAAACCTGGTTCGTCGCTCCACTTGCATGTGTTAGGCACGCCGCCAGCGTTCGTCCTGAGCCAGGATCAAACTCTCCGTGAAAAATCGACTGAGGGTTTCAATCCGATCCCCGAGTCACGGGAACCGGTTCCTCTGTCTCAGAGAGCTGTCATGCCTCAGCTGGCACCGCGTACACAAGGCGGTGCCCGCATGACGGATTACTTTGGACCGCCGTCAGCACGAACGCGCCGACGACGGGTCGGGCTTGAACGCGAATCGGGACCGGAGCCCCGGACTCGCGTTGCGCTGCTCAGTTTTCAAGGACCACATCATGCTCGCCCGAAGGGCCTCCTCGAACAGGCACGAACCGCCTCGGAGGGCGACCAACCAGTATATCTCCCGGCGCAAGGGCCCTGCCTCATCGCCGCCGGGAAAGAACCCTGAACTGGCCCCAGGTTACACGGCGGCCAGCCGTTCGGGCTACGCGCCGGCGCGGAGGCGCTTGAAGCGCCGCTTCCCCACCTGGAGGATCTCGCCGTCGAGCTCCGCCGCCGGAAGGTCGAGCTCCCCTCCCTCAAGGGTCCGCCCCCCCACCCGAACCCCACCCTGCTCGATCAGCCGCCGCGCCTCGCTCCGGCTGAGGCCGAAGTGCTCCGCGAGCAGGGCCGGGAGGTGGATCGTGCCGTCGCCCAGGGCCACCTCCTCGACGTCCTCCGGTGGCCGGCGCTCCACATGGACGCGGTCGAAGCGCGCCTCCGCGGCCTCCGCGGCCTCCGCTCCGTGGAAGCGCTCCACCAGCCGGCGGGCGAGGGCGCGCTTCGCCGCCGCGGCGTCGCCGCCATCCTCACCTTCCTCCCCGAGCACCAGGCGCCGGTACTCCCCCATCACGTCGTCGGGCACGCTCATCGCCTTCCCGAAAATCTCCTCCGGCGGATCGGTGACGCCGATGTAGTTCCCGAGCGACTTGCTCATCCTTCGCACCCCGTCCGTCCCGGGAAGGATCGGCATCGTGAGCACGGACTGCGCGGGCTCTCCGAGCGCGGCCTGGACATCGCGCGCGAACAGGAGATTGAACTTCTGGTCCGTACCACCGAGCTCGACGTCGGCCTTCACGGCGACCGAGTCGTATCCCTGAAGCATCGGATACAGGAGCTCGAGCGCGGAGATCGGGCGCCCCTCCTCAATCCGCTTCGCGAAGTCGTCGCGCTCGAGCAGCCGGGCGATCGTGAACCGGCGCAGGAGCCGGAACAGCTCGTCCGTCCCCATGTCGAGCCACTCGCCGTTACGCCGCACCTCCGTGCGATCCGGATCGAGGACCTTGAACGCCTGATCCTGAAAGCTCTCCCCGTTGGCGTCGATCTCCTCGGCCGAGAGCACCGGGCGCTCCGCCGCCTGCCCGCTCGGATCGCCGACCCGCGCCGTGAAATCCCCGATGATCAGGACGACCGTGTGGCCCGCATCCTGGAACTCCCGCAGCTTGTTGAGCACGACCACGTGCCCCAGGTGGATGTCCGGCGCCGTGGGATCGATCCCCAGCTTCACGCGCAGCGGCCGCCCCGCGGCGAGCTGCTCCTCGAGCCTGCCCTCCGGCAGCGCCTCGACGGCACCGGCCGTCAGCCGGGCGGCTTGAACCCTCCAGTCCGTCACCGGGCCAATGCTAGACTCACCGCCTGCGCTCGGCGGGGCAGGGATGCCCGTGCGTTCGCCTACATGGTCTGGGCCGTGCCCCGTCGCCTTCGAGCGCGACGACGCGACCTGCACCACGAGCCGCATGCCGCTTCCCTCGCTCGACACACGCATAGAGCCATATGTCAACCAGGCGTAGCGACATACGCAAAGACCTGCTGGACGCTCTGCGCGGCGACAACGGCGCCTCCGAGCGCGAGTCCACCCGCGCCGGCAACGGCGCTTCCCTGCGCGACGCCCTGAAGCCGCGCGAGCGCGACGGCGCCGCCCCCGAGACTGAGCGCGGCGGAAACGGCGCCTCCGCTCCGGACGCCGCCGGTGCGCGCGAGAGCGTCCCCACCCGACGAACCCGCCGCCGCACCTCACGCCCACCGCGTCGGACCACGCGGCCGGAGCGAAACGAGGCCTTGAGCTTCGAGGGGATCCGGGCCCGTGCGCGTGAGATGATGCGGGGGTTCCGGGAGAGCAGCACCCGCGCCGGCG
>JBOGZH010000049.1:0-1635 GCA_050697095.1 Solirubrobacterales bacterium | reverse complement strand
AGCGTGTACATCGGCATCAGCGGCGTCAACCCGACCGTGTCGCCGAAGTCGTACCGGTACGCGCCACGGGTCAGGGTGGGGCAGGCGGCGGGCTCGGCGGCGACGAAGCGGGTGGTCATCCCGTCGCGCAGGTTGCGGCGCACGAACGGGTAGCTGAGCCCGGCGAAGTTGGAGCCACCGCCGACGCAGCCGACAACGACGTCCGGGTACTCGCCCGCGAGCTCGAGCTGCTCGAGGCACTCCTGGCCGATCACCGTCTGGTGAAGGCATACGTGGTTGAGCACCGAGCCGAGCGAGTAGTTGGTGTCCTCGCTCCCCGCGGCGACCTGGACCGCCTCCGAGATCGCGATCCCGAGGCTGCCGGTCGGATGCTCGGCCTGGGAGCGACCCGCCTCGGTGAGGTCCGAGGGGCTGCGGTGAACGGTCGCGCCCCACGTCTCCATCATCACCCGCCGGTAGGGCTTCTGGTCGTAGGAGATCCCGACCATGAACACCTCGCACTCGAGGTCGAAGAACCCGCACCCGAGCGCGAGCGCGGAGCCCCACTGGCCCGCGCCGGTCTCCGTGGCAGCTTCTTCACCCCCTCCTGCTTGTTGTAGAAGGCCTGGGCGACCGCGGTGTTCGGCTTGTGCGAGCCGGCGGGGGAGACCCCCTCGTACTTGTAGTAGATGTGCGCCGGGGTATCGAGCGCGCGCTCGAGGCGGTGGGCGCGGTGAAGCGGCGTCGGACGCCACAACCTGTAGATCTCGCGCACCTCGTCCGGTATCGGGATATCCGGCTCAGCCGACACCTCCTGCTCGATCAGCCCCATCGGGAAGATCGGGGCGAGGTCGTCGGGGCCGACCGGGTCCTGAGTCGCGGGGTGGAGGGGCGGGGCGGGCGTCCCCGGCAGGTCGGACAGCAGGTTGACCCACGTCTCGGGGATCTCGGCCTCGGGGAGCGGGAACTTGGTCGCCTCGGCCATCGCAGCGATTCTATGTATCGAGCGGAAGAAGGTGAGCGCGGGCGGCTAGGCTAGGGGCGTGGCCGCCGACGGCAGCTGGAACGTCTACCTCTCCGGCGAGATCCACTCCGACTGGCGAGAGCGGATCGCGGACGGGATCCGCGACGCTGGCCTCGCGGTCGAGCTGCTCGCGCCGGTCACCGACCATTCGGCCTCCGATGACGTCGGCGTCGACATCCTCGGGCCCGAGGAGACCGGCTTCTGGAAGGACCACAAGGGCGCCGGCGTGAACGCCGTCCGCACCCAGACCCTGCTCCGCAAGGCCGACATCGTCGTCGTCCGGTTCGGCGACAAGTACAGGCAGTGGAACGCGGCCTTCGAGGCGGGCTACGCCGCCGCGCTCGGAAAGCCGCTCGTCACCCTCCACGACGGCGAGCTCACGCACGCCCTGAAGGAGGTCGACCGGGCCGCGATGGCGACCGCCGAGACGCCCGAGCAGGTGGTCGAGATCCTGCGCTACGCGACGCGCGGCTAGCTCGCGTCCGGGATGAAGTACATCGGGTTCGGGAGCTTGAACGCCCGCTTGGCGTGGCCCCCGTTGAGGTCTGAGTCCTGGTCACCGACGTTGACCAGGATCGTGAAGCCCTCGTCCTCTATCCGCTCGCGCTCGCCGCTCTTGAACTCCAGGGTGG
>JBOGZH010000048.1:0-2067 GCA_050697095.1 Solirubrobacterales bacterium | reverse complement strand
GACCCGAACCTCGGCGGGACGGTGGAGCTCGAATGGGGGTGGGTGAAGCTCGTCCCCGCCTTCCACACCAACACGCTCCCCGACGGGCAGGTGATTGGGCTCTCCGCGGGGCTGGTGATCGGGATTGGGAGCACGACGATCTACCATCTCGGCGACACGGCCCTGTTCAGCGACCTGAAGCTGATCGCCGAGCGAACGCCGATCAACGTCGCCCTGATCCCGATCGGGGGGCACTACACGATGGACCAGGAGGACGCCGCCACGGCCGCCGAGCTGATCGACGCCGACACGGTGATCCCGATGCACTACGACACGTTCCCGCCGGTCGAAGCCGATCCGGAGCGGTTCAAGCGCGACGTCGAGGCGAGTCCGAGGACGAGCTCGGAGGTCGTGATCCTCGAGCCCGGCGAGACGTACACCCCCTAGGCCCAGGAACTGGCCAGTCAGCCAGTCGATGCGCTAGGGTACGCGCGAGTGGAGGCATCGAGCCCACCGACGCTGTCCCGGCTCGCGCGCGAGGACTTCATGGGGACCACCGATCCCGCCCTCCGGGATGAGAGCGCGGACCGCGGCCGGGCGAAGCTGCTCGGCTACGAGGAGCTGTACGCGCTCTGGGAGCGCCAGCAGTGGCGGACCCAGGACCTCGACTTCAGCCAGGACCGGATCGACTGGAACGAGCGCATCGATCCCGAGGAGCGCTTCCAGCGCATGTACGGGCTGTCGGCGTTCTTCATCGGCGAGCAGCGCGTCACCGACGAGCTCGGCCCGATCATGCGCGCAGCGCCGACCGAGGACCAGCGGATCTTCCTCTCCACCCAGATCGCCGACGAGGCGCGCCACGTGCGCTTCTTCGACCGCTTCTACTCCGAGGTCGGCGTCTACGACGGCGGCGACGGAGTCGCCGACCGGCTGAGGCAGACCGAGGAGCACCTCAACCCCGCCTTCAAGGAGCTGTTCGACCAGATGCTGACCGGTCGCGTGGATCGGCTCGCCGCCGAGCCCGAGGACACGGAGCGCCTGGTCGAGGCGATCACCCTCTACCACATGATCATCGAGGGCGTCCTCGCGCTCACCGGCCAGCACTTCATCATCGACTACAACGAGCGCGAGGGAACCCTGCCCGCGTTCGTCGAGGGCTTCACCAAGGTCGCCCGCGACGAGCACCGCCACATCGCCTTCGGTGTCCGGTTCCTCACCGACATGGCGAACGAGGACACGAAGTACCGCGACGCGATCCAGCGCACGATCGCCGAGTCGCTCCCGGTGACCGAGAAGGTGCTCGACCCGCCGTGGGTCGATGACGAGGAGAACTGGGACATCTTCGGCGTCACCAAGGAGGAGACGCACGCGTTCGCGGCGCAGTGCCTGTCGCGCCGCCTCAAGGTCATCGGCCTCGCGGCCTAGTGCCCCGTCCACCAATGGATGCCCCGTTCTGGCGGCTGCGAGTCTGCGCCTGGCTGCGTCCTCAGTCGCCGAAATGGCGCTGCCATTCCGGCTCCCTGCGTCCCTGCCATGCTTGACTCTCGCTCGCCAGAAGCGGGCCACCATTGTCGGACGAGGCACTAAATGGCGGCAGGCGCTTCGCGGCTGGCCCTACTCCTTCGGCGCGGGAGGGGGCTTCTCGCCCGCCAGCGGTGGCGCGGGCGGGGGAGGCACGGGCACGGGGACGATCTCGATTGAGCCGCTGTCCTCCTCGACCGGAGCGGGCTGCTCTGAGACCGCGCTCTCGTCGGCGGCGGGCTCAGCGGGAGCGGGAGACGGTGTCTCCGTCTCGGTCGGGGCCTCGGCCGGGACGGGGGCGGGCGCCTCCGCCACGGGTTCCGGCGCGGGCGCCGGCGACGGCTCGACCGGCTCCGGTGCGGGAGCGACCGGGTGCTCCTTCTTGTGCCGGGTGGCCGCCTGTGCCGCATGCGGCGCGGGATGGGAGACCGCGGCCGGAGTGTTCTGGTGCTGTCGCTGTCCCGGCTCGGCGCCGCCGTACTGCTTCTTCACCTCGACCGCGCCGGCGGTGAGCAGCGCCGCGGTCGCGACGCCGGCCGCGGTCTTCGCGCCCAGGCCGCCCGCGAT
>JBOGZH010000047.1:0-4653 GCA_050697095.1 Solirubrobacterales bacterium | reverse complement strand
GCTCACGCTCGACGAAGCGCGGATCGAGACGATGGCGCAGGGAGTGCGCGAGATCGTCGCGCTGCCTGACCCGGTGGGCGAGGTGCTCGAGGAGCGCACCCTGGAGAGCGGGCTGGAGCTGAACAAGCTTCGCGTGCCGCTGGGCGTCGTCGCCGTGATCTACGAGGCGCGCCCCAACGTGACCGTGGACTGCGCCGCGCTGTGCATCAAGAGCGGCAACGCGATCGTGCTTCGCGGGTCGAGCTACGCGGAGCGCTCCAACGGCGCGCTCGCCGCGGTCGTGCGCGACGCGATCGCCGACGCGGGGCTGCCGACCGACGCGGTGGGCCTGCTCGCCGGCGATCGGTCCGAGCTCGCCGAGCTGGCGCGCGCCGAGGGGCTCGTCGACCTGATCATCCCGCGCGGCGGTGAGAGCCTGAAGGCGGCGCTGAAGGAGATCGCGACGGTGCCGGTGATCTACGCGGCGTCGGGGAACTGCCACGTGTACGTGCACGAGGACGCGGACCTGGAGATGGCGCGGCGGGTCGCCTTCAACGCGAAGGTCCAGCGCCCCGGGGTCTGCAACTCGGCCGAGACGCTGCTCGTGCACTCCTCGGTTGCGGGCGAGCTGCTGCCAGAGGTCCTCCGTGACCTCGCGGAGGCGGGGGTGGAGTTGGTCGGCGACGAGCGGGTGCGCGAGAGCTCCGGGGAGGTCGAGGTCGGGGTCGCGAGCGAGGAGGACTGGGCGACCGAGTACCTGGGGATGAAGATGGCGGTTGGCGCGGTCGACTCGCTCGACGAGGCGATCGAGCACGTGAACCGGTACGGGAGCGGGCACTCCGAGGCGATCGTGACGAGCTCGGCGCAGGCGGGCGACAGGTTCACCGGCGAGGTCGACGCGGCAGCCGTGTACGTGAACGCGTCGACGCGGTTCACGGACGGCTTCGAGTTCGGGATGGGCGCCGAGATCGGCAACTCGACCCAGAAGCTTCACGTCCGCGGGCCGATCGGCCTGCGCGAGCTGACGACCACCAAGTACGTGGTCCACGGCACGGGCCAGGTGAGGGAGTAGGGGGTCTCGCCGTCCCCGAGTCGCAGGCCGGCGCTCACGAGGGCCGAGGGGTGGGTGTGCTCGGCTCGGCCTTCAACCCGCCGCACCTCGGGCACCTCGCGCTCGCCCAGGAGGCGCACGCGCAGCTCGGGCTCTCGGAGGTGGTCCTGGTCCCGACCGGCCGGGCGCCGCACAAGGAGATCGAGGATGACCCGGGCGGTGCGGTGCGCCTGGAGATGGCGCGGCGGGCGGCGGGCGGGGACGAGCGCCTCGCGGTGTCCGAGCTGGAGACGACGCGCGACGAGCAGTCGTTCACCTATCGCACGCTCGAGCTGCTGCGGGAGGAGCTCCCGGGCGAGGAGCTGGTGTTCGTGATGGGGGCGGATGCGGCGGCGGGGCTGGAGGCGTGGCGCGAGCCGGAGCGGATCCTGGAGCTGGCGAGCCTCGGGATCGCCGAGCGGCGAGGGGTGGAGCCGGGCGCGGTGGAGGGGGTGCTGGAGCGGCTCGGCGGCGCCGGCCGGGCCGAGTTCCTGGAGATGCCGGAGATCGAGGTGTCGTCGTCGATGGTGCGGGAGCGGGTCGCGGCGGGGCGGCCGATCCGCTATCTGGTGCCGGACGTGGTGGCGGAGCTGATCGCGGAGCGGGGCCTGTACGCGGGGTCGTCGTCGGGAGAGCGAGCGCGGAGGTTGCAGCAGGCGTGAGCTCGGAGGAGCTGGCCCGGCGAGTCGCGGTGATCGCGGACGCGAAGAAGGCGGAGGAGATCGTCGTCCTCGACATGCGGGGCCTGGTCGGCTACACGGACTTCCTCGTGATCTGCACGGCGCGCAACGAGCGCCAGGCGAAGGCGGTGTACGACGAGGTGTACTTGCAGCTGAAGCGGGAGGACCTGCTCCCCGACCACGTGGAGGGCGAGCGCCAGCCGAGCTGGGTGTTGATCGACTACCTCGATTGCGTGCTGCACGTGTTCGTGCCGGAGGCGCGCGATTACTACCGCCTGGAGACGCTGTGGGGCGAGGCGCCGCGCCTCGAGCTGGACCCGGGCGGCGCCGCGCCGCGCGCCGCCTCGGGGGCCGGCTGAGCGCTTTCTGACGCCTCGGCGCAGGCGCGCGCGCGTACCGTCCGGCGTGGCGCCTACGCTGCGGCCCGAATGAGCGACTTCAGAAGGTCGTTCCTGGGGTACAGGCGCAGCG
The DNA here is from genome assembly GCA_050697095.1 of Solirubrobacterales bacterium. Taxonomy (GTDB): domain Bacteria; phylum Actinomycetota; class Thermoleophilia; order Solirubrobacterales; family 70-9; genus DASPWW01. Next base: position 2,433 of record JBOGZH010000047.1, on the reverse strand, counting down.
AGGTCGATGCGGAGCTCGCAGCGCGCGCCGCGGCTATGGCCGCGACCGAGCAGGCGCTGGCGAATTGTCGGGCGAAGGTCGAGGAGCTGGATGGAGTCGCGCACCGGCTCTCGGAGGAGGTCGTGCAGCGCAACCGCGAGTTGCGAGCGGCCCGCGAGGAGCTGGCCGACGCGCGGATGAGCGGGGAGGACGGGATGCGCTCGCTGGCGGCCCTGGGGCGCCAGCTCGAGGAGATTCGGACGCAGGCGCGCGGGCAGGCGACGCAGATCCGGTTGCGGGCGCTGCGCGATGCGGCGGAGCTGGTGGAGCGGGTGTCGGACATGGCGAAGCTGCCGGGGACGGCGGGCGGCCGGGTGCTGGAGACGCTCGACGAGGCGATCCAGCGGACGGCGGGCGGCGAGCCGGCGGGGCGAAGGGCGAGGATCGAGCCGGAGGGCAACGGCGGCGCGAGCGCGAACGGGTTGTTCCACGGCAAGGTGCACATGGACGTCGGACCTCTGAGCGACTTCTCGCAGCTGGTGAGTCTGGAGGACGCGGCGGGGTCGCTCGACGCGACGTCGGATATCTCGATCAGGCGGTTCTCGCAGGGCCGGGCCGAGCTGGAGATGGAGCTCGGCGAGCCGGTCGAGCTGCTGCGTGAGCTGGAGGAGCGCTGCGACCTCGAGTTCAAGCTGCGCTCGCGCAAGGGCGACCGCGTCGTCCTCGACGTCGACGAGGACGAGGACTAGCGCGGGCGCGATCGTCGGCGCGGGACGCTCCGTGGGGTCCGGCCTCCCCCGATTTCACACTTTCCTGACAGAGACGCCTTGTCTCGTATCCCGTAGTCCACGAACATGTGTTCGTGGACGGGAGGAACCAGAAGGGGGCCGTGGCGGAGGCCGCGATCGCGTTCCACGCCATGACACATGGAATCGAGGTCCTGAGGCCAGCGGCTGAGCACGGCCGATACGACCTCGCATTCGATCTCGGAACGCGAATCGTGCGGGTTCAGTGCAAGTGGGGTGCGCTCGATACTGAGCACAACGTCATCGTGACCCGAGTCTGCAGGAGCCGCCATACGCCTCACGGATACGTCGTGCGTCCGTATGACGAGGATGAGATTGATGCTGTGGCGATCTACTGCGGCGAGCTTGAGCGGTGCTACCTGGTTCCGGTCAACCTCGTCGCTGGGAAACACACTCTCCATCTCCGGCTGGGACCGGCCAAGAATGCACAGAGAGCGGCGCTAAACTGGGCGACCGATCACGAGCTTTCTGGGGCCATAGCTCAGCTGGGAGAGCGCTTGACCGGCAGTCAAGAGGGCGTGGGTTCGAGTCCCACTGGCTCCACTCCACCGGACTCCTCTGGAGTCGAGGTCGGCGCCCACGAGTTCCGCAACCACTTCGGCTACTACATGGAGCGCGCCGCCGGGGGGGAGGACATCCTGATTACCCGTCGAGGCAAGCCGCACTCGCGCCTTGGCCCGCCGGTTCCCGCGAACCAGCAGGCCCTCGACCTCGCCGCCTGACGCCGGGCTGGGCTCGCCTCGCGGATGTCTCTCATCCGCGTCTCACCCAATCCTCACCCGACCCTCATCGGGCGGGACTAGACACCTCCCTCGACAAGGCAAATGGCGGGCCGTTCAGCCGCCAACGACAGAGAGGGAGGCATCACATGTTCAACCCCAGGAGAATCGGAATCGCGCTCGCCGCGGTCGGCGTGACGCTCGCCGTCGCGGTGAGTCCCGCGCTGGGAGCCACACCGCTTCCGCAGGGCAGCGAGCCGGTGAACCTCGATCCTGCGGACTTCAGTACGCAGATCGACAATCCCTACTTCCCGTTGGTCCCGGGTGATCGATACGTCTACCGGGAGACCGAGGGGAAGGAGAAGCTGCGCGTCGCGGTGAGCGTCACCAAGAAAACGCAGCAGATCGCGAACGGAATCACCGCTCGCGTCGTCCACGACAGGGTCACCGAGCGCGGCAAGGTGATCGAGGACACGTTCGACTGGTACGCCCAGGACTCGGACGGCAACGTCTGGTACCTCGGCGAGGACACCGTCGAGTGCAAGAACGGCAAGATCAAGAACCACTCGGGGTCGTTCGAGGCCGGCGTCGATGGCGCCCAACCCGGGGTGATCATGCCCGCCAATCCCGAGCCGGGTATGCAGTACCGACAGGAGTACTACGCCGGCGAGGCCGAGGACAGGGCGGAGGTCCTCAGCCTCAACGAGCAGACCGAGGTGCGGTACGGGCACTTCACCGGCGTCCTGATGACCAAGGACCTCGTCCCCCTGGAGCCGAAGGTCTCCGAGTACAAGTTCTACGCTCGGGGCGTCGGCAACCTGCTGACGGTCAAGACGTCGGGCGGCAGCGGGCAGGAGGAGCTGGTCCGTCTCAAGCACGACCGCAAGGTCGAGCTGCCGCCGCAGGGCAAGCGCTGCGTGGCGTAGCAC
>JBOGZH010000046.1:0-2750 GCA_050697095.1 Solirubrobacterales bacterium | reverse complement strand
ATCCCGGCGTCGGCGCACGCCGCAAGCGCGTCGCACAGCTGGCCGCCGTCGCCGTCGTTCTCGAGATTCATCGCCACAGAGCGCACACCGTCTTCTCGCTCGGCGATGTGGAGCAGGAACTCGGCGGGATCCACCACCGCCCCGTTCCCGCACGACACGACGGTGTGGAACGCGATCCCGCGGTTCACGTACAGGGCGTTGACCGCCTGGTTGCCGCTCTGGGACACGATCGCGACCTCGCCGGGCTCGCGATCGGACAGCGCGTCGCCCCACAGCGCCACCCGACGCGGGAAGCTCACGATCCCGTTCCCGTTCGGCCCGCAGACGGGGAGATCGTGCCGCCGCGCGGCCGCGACCAACTCGCGCCCCAGCTCGTGGCCGTCGGCGCTCTCGGCGAAGCCGGCGCTGTAGACGACCGCTCCGCCGCACCCCAGCTCGCCGGCGTCGGCGATCACCTCGGGGACCGAGGCCGCGGGCACCGCGACCACGACCGCGTCGGGGACCTCCGGCAGCTCCCGCAGCGACGGGAAGCAGTCCCGCCCATGGACGTTCTCCCGGCGCGGATTGACGCCCCACACCGCTCCCTCGTAGCCGATCGTCGCGAGGTTGAGCAGCGTCTGGCCGCCGTACGACCCCTCGCGGTCGCTCGCCCCGACGACCGCGATCGAGTGCGGGTGAAAGAGGCGTGTGAGGTCCACGATCCTCCAGGACCCCGACGCTAGTGGAGGGTGCGCTCCACGCCGCGCCGCTCCAGCGCCCGCGCGACGATCAGGCGCTGGATCTCGCTCGTCCCCTCCCAGATCCGGTCCACGCGCAGCTCGCGCAGGAAGCGCTCCGCGACGTTGGTGCGCATGTACCCGCGTCCGCCGAAGATCTGCACCGCGCGATCGGCGCACCGGCCGGCGGCCTCGCTCACGAACAGCTTCGCCATCGAGGCCTTCGCGTGCACGACCTTGGGGTCGGCGCCGGCGTCGACGAGGCGCGCGACGTCCATCGTCAGCAGGCGCCCCGCGGCCGCGTCGGCGGCGGAGTCCGCGAGCGGGAAGGACACCCCCTGGTAGTCGATGATCCGGTTGCCGCCCTGCTCTCGCTCGATCGCCCAGCCGACGGACTCCTCCAGGAGCCGCCACATCGACCCCACGCCGCGCGCCGCGATTCCGAGGCGCTCCTCGGTGAACCACCTGCGCTGGAGCTCATCGCCGCCGCCCAACCCGCCGATCACGGCGTCGTCGGAGACCCCGACGTCGGTGAAGCGGATCGTGGGGTGGCCGTGAGGGTAGGTGTGCGTGAAGGGCGGATCGTCGACGACCTCGATCCCCGAAACCTCGCTGTCGACCAGGAACAGGGTGGGGAGCCTCTCGCCGTCCTCGATCGCGTTCGCCATCACGATGTACACGCTGGCGATGTCGCCATAGGTGACGAACCACTTCTCGCCGTTGATCGACCAACCCCCATTGCTGCGCACCGCCGTGGCCGCGATCCGCGAGGGATCGGACCCGGCGTCCGCCTCGGTGACGGCGTACGCGTCGTGGAGCTCGCCGCGCAGCGCCGGCTTCAGGTAGCGCTCGATCTGCTCGTCTGTCCCGCTGGCGAGCACGTTGTAGGCGCCGGGCATGTACCACGAGAGCGCGTTCGTCGAGCGGCCGAGCTGCTCCTCGACCAGGAACCACTCGAGCTTCGACCAGCCCTGGCCGCCGTGCTCGCGGGCGTGGAGCCCGCCGCTCAAACCGGCGGCGATCGCCTCGCGCTTGATCCGCTGCTTGAGCTCATCGGGAATCCGCCCCCCGCTTCGCTCGGCGAGCTCCTCGTTGGGGATCAGGATCTCGTCGACGAAGCGGGTCGCGCGCTCGCGCAGGTCCTCTTGCTCCGGCGTCAGCTCCGCCGCGCTCGCCGCCTCTGCGGACAGGGTGGTGGTGGTGTCGATGCTCATCATTGTCCTCCGTTCCGAAGCCGTTTTTCAGGAAGTTGAGGTTCGCCCGCCGCGGCATCTAGCCTCGAGCGCTCGTCCGCGGTCCTGTCCGCCGCGCGCCCCGGCAGCCCGAGCAGCAGCCCGTGGTGGTTTCGCACGACCTCGAGCCCCACCGCGCGCGCGCGCTGGATCTCGGGGTCGCGGGCCTCGCGGCGGCTGTCGATCAGGTCCACGACCTCGCGCAGGTAGTCGAGCCACGCGCCCGAACGGGCGCGGACGACGAGGCGCTCGATCCGCGCGCGTTCTCGCGCCACGCTCTCCGCATGCGCCGGCGCCCCGGCTCGCAGCGTCGCCACGCTGGCCGGCAGCTCCCGCTCGGGCTCTGGGGTGAGAGAGAGCCACGCATCCCTTCCGTTGGTGGCTGACACGCAGCGGGATGATAACATCAACTGATCACAAAGTCAGGATCGGACATGAGAAGGAGCCCGGCGCTCGCCCCCCGCTTCTACCGCGACCCCGACGTGCTCGACGCCGAGCACGAGCGGATCCTGGAGCGGAGCTGGCAACTCGCCGGCCATGTCTCGCAGCTCGCCGAGCCTGGGAGCTACCTGACGACCCAGGCCGGAACGCAGCCCGTGCTCGTCGTGCGGGGGAAGGACGGCGAGCTCCGCGCCTTCCGCAACACCTGCCGCCACCGTGGCTCCCGCGTCCTCAGCGGCTCGGGGCAGTGCGGGAAGGCGATCCGCTGCCGGTATCACGGATGGACCTACCGGCTCGACGGCTCCCTGATCGGGATGCCCGAGGTGCGGAGCTTCGGCGAGATCGACAAGTCGGCGCTCGG
>JBOGZH010000045.1:0-3611 GCA_050697095.1 Solirubrobacterales bacterium | reverse complement strand
CAGAAGCTCGCCGTCGCCGACTACGACAACGACGGGGACCCCGACATCTTCGCCGCCGCCAAGAGCGGCAGCTCGTTGCTGGTCAACAGGCGCGGGCGCCTGCACGTCGAGAAGCCGAAGTCGGCCGGCCTGCCCTCGCGCGCTCTGACCGCGAACTGGGTCGACTATGACAACGACGGCCTCCCCGACCTGCATCTTGTCCCGGGCGGGCTGTTCAGGCAAGACGCGAGTCATCGCTTCGCCCCCACCGGGCTTGCACTGCCAAGCGGGCCGGCGCTGAGGGCGGTCGCGGCGTGGTTCGACTTCGACTCCGACGGCTCCCGCGACGCCGCGCTCGCCGTTCGCAGGGAGGGAGCGGGGAAGCAGACGTCGCTGAGCCTGCTCGAGAACGCCGGGCCGGTGGGCCACTGGCTCGAGGTCGAGCTGACCGGACCGCCCGGGAACCGGCAGGCGATCGGGGCGAAGGTCAGCGCCGCCACGTCGGGGCGCAAGCAGACGCAGTGGGTGGGCCAGAACGACGGCTCGCACCTCTCGCAGGGCCACTACCGGCTCTATTTCGGGCTGGGCGGGGCCGACTCCGCGTCGGTGAACGTGACGTGGCCCGGCGGCAGCGTGCAGCGGCTTGGCTCGGTGGCGGCGGACCGGATCCTGCGCCTCAGCCAGCGCTAGCGCCGGGTTTGCCTTGCCCGCCTACGCGCGAACCGGGCGCTACGCGCGGACGGGGCGCTTCGCGGCGGCGTCCTCGACCTCGTAGCCGAGGTCGGCGAGCAGGTCGCCGGCGAGCTCCTCGTAGACGGCGCGGTCCTCGGCGCTCATCTCGGTGCGCCAGCGCTCGACCCGCTCCGGATCCGGCGGCTCGGTGGCAAGCGCGTGGCTCTCCATCCGCGCCTCGGCCGGCTGCGGCTCCTTGTCGGGCCCGCGGTCGAGGTCGCGCGCCTTCTCCCGCAGTCGCTCCTCCGCGCGCTCGTGGTAGCGCAGCATCGCCTCGTCGTAGGGCAGGTCGATGAACTCGCAGATCCGCCGCAGGGTGTCCTCGGTGTCCCGCACCAGGTCCTCGTAGCGGATCTCGACGTAGTGGCTGATTCGCGGCGCTTGCTCGCGAGCCCGCAGGATCCGCTTCTTCCACCGGAACGCCGCCTCGGGCACCGTGCTCGGCCCCCAGTTCATGCTCAGGACGGACAGCGCGACGTCGCGGCCGTCGCGAACCAGGTGGATGAACCGCGCCTCGGGGAGGACGCTCTCGATCCGGTGCATCTCGCGCACGTACCCGGGCGTCTTGTCGCCCCAGCGCGACTTCCCCTCGCGCTCCGCGTACAGCTCGAAGAAGGCGCGGGTCGCGTCCCCGGGATTGATCGGGTCGATCGACCGCAACCGCTCCAGAAGCTCGGCGCCGTCGAGGTGGAAGTCGCCCCAGCGCCGGTGCGAGGTGACGACCTCGCACAGGCGCTCCGGCGAGGCGCTCTCGAGCCGGTAGGCCTTGATCAGGTCGGGGATGAAGTGGGTCTCGGAGGGGATCGCCATCTCGGGATGCGCGTCGAGCATCAGCCGCAGCAGCGTGGTGCCCGAACGAGTGGCGCCGACGATGAACGGGGCGGGCGCGATCTCGCCGGACGCGACGCGGCGGCTCGTCACGCGCCGGGCGCGGATCTCCCGCGTGCGCAGGGCGAGACGGCGAACGGGGTTCGCCCGCCGCGGAGTCTCGAGCTCGCCCAGCTCGGGCGGCGCTCCCTCGGCCGTTCGGCTGCCCCCGGCGCGGCCGCCGACCTCGTAGCCGAGCTCGGCGAGCAGGTCGCCGGCGACGGACTCGAAGGCCTCCCGCTCTGAGGCGCTCATCTCGTTTCGCCACCGCGTGACGCGCTCGGGATCCGGCGGCTCGGTGGTGCGCGCGTGGGTCGCCATCCGCCGCTCGACCGAGAGCTCGGTCTTGCCGCCCTGGGCGGGCAGCTCGCGCGCCATCTCCTGGAGGCGCTGCTCGGAGCGCTCGTGGTAGCTGAGCATCGCCCCGTCGTAGGGAAGCCGGACGAAGTCGCAGATCTCCCGCAGGGAGCGCTCCGGATCAAGGACCAGCTCCTCGTAGCGGAGCTCCGTGTAGTGCTTGAGCAGCGGCGCGTCGCGCCGCGCCTTGGAGATCTTCTCCTTCCAGCGCTGGGCGACGCGCTCCACCGTGTAGTCCTTGACCGTTCGATCCCGCACCGAGAGGGCAACGTCGCGCCCGTCGCGAATCACGTGCACGAAGTGGGCCTCGGGGAGGGCATCCGCGATCAGCCGCATCCGGGTGACGTAACGCGGCGTCTTGTCTCCCCAGCGCGGCTTTCCGACACGTTCGCAGTACGCCTCGAAGAACTCGCGGACTGCGTCGCCCGCGCTCGGCGACCCGAGCCGCCGGAAACGCTCGAGCAGCTCGTCCTCACCCAACCCGAAGTCGCCCCACTCGCGCTGCGAGACGATCACCTTGAGCAGCGCCTCGGGGGTGGCCGCCCGCTCCCGGGCGACCTTGATCAGGTCGGGGATGAAGTGGGTCTCGGGCGGGATCGTGAGCTGGGGGTGGGCGTCGAGCATCATCCGCAGCAGCGTCGTGCCGGAGCGGTTCATGCCGACGACGAAGGAGGCCGGGCGATGCTTTCGCCGCCCGATCATCGCCCTACCGGCTCCCCCTCGAGCTCGTAGCCGAGCTCGGCGAGCAGGTCCCCGGCCGCCTCCTCGAAGGCGGCGCGGTCCTCCGGGCTCATCTCGGTCCTCCACCGCCCCAGGCGGCTCGGGTCGGGCGGCTCGGAGGTGAGCGCATGCGCGGCCATGCGGTGGTCCGCAGGGCGCAGCGGCTTGCCCGGCTCCGGAGGGAGGTCTCGATGCATCTCGCGCATCCGCTCGGCGGCGCGCTCGTGGTAATGGAGCATCGCGTCGTCCCATGGCAGCTCGACGTACTCGCAGATCCGCCGCAGGGTGGCCTCGGTGTCGAGCACGACGTCCTCGTAGCGCAGCTCGAGGTAGTGCTCGAGCCGGGGCCCCTGTTCGCGGGCGCGCAGAATCCGGTTGCGCCACCGCTCCGCGACCTTGAACATCGGCGTCGGCTCCTTCAGCACGCGCTTCGCGCGCGAGAGGGCGGCGTCGCGGCCGTCGCGGATCAGGTGGATGAAGCGCGCCTCGGGGAGCGCCCGCTCGATCAGCATCATGCGGTTGATGTAGATCGGCGTCTTGTCGCCCCAGCGCGGCTTGCCCTGGCCCTCCGCGTAGAGCTCGAAGAAGGCGCGGATCGCGTCGCCGGCGTTCAGCGGCTGGATCGCCTCGAAGCCCTCCAGGAGCGCGTCGGCGTCGAGGTGAAAGTCGCCCCACCGCCGGTTGGCGACCACGACCTCATGCAGGCTCTCGGGCGAGGCGTGCTCCTCGCGCGAGGCCTCGATCAGGTCGGGGACGAAGTGGGTCTCGGGCGGGATCGTGAGCTGGGGGTGCGCGTCGAGCATCATCCGCAGCAGCGTCGTGCCCGAGCGCGTGACCCCGACGACGAAGGGAGCGGGAGGGCCCTCATGACCGGGGACGGCGTCCTCGGCCGCCTCCTCGGCGTCCGGCTCGTGCACCTCGACGCGGCCGGCGCCGCCCTCCCCGTCGCGCCGCCG
>JBOGZH010000044.1:0-7870 GCA_050697095.1 Solirubrobacterales bacterium | reverse complement strand
GGCTGGAGCACCGCCCGCTGCACGGGCGCCGGGTGGTCGTCACCAGGGCGCGGGCGCAGGCGAGCGGCCTCGCGCGCACCCTGGCGGGGCTCGGCGCCGAGGTGATCGAGCTCCCCGCGATCCGGATCGAGCCGCGCCTCGAGGCCGAGGAGGTGCGCCGCGCGGTGGACGACATCTACTCCTACGCGCTCGTCTGCCTCACGAGCCCGAATGGCGTCCGGCTTCTGTTCGATGCGATGGCGGAGGCGGGACGCGACGCCCGCGCGCTCGCGAACGCGACGGTCGCGGCGATCGGCCCCGGGACCGCCGCGGCGCTGCGCGAGCGCGGCGTGATCGCGAACGTCGTTCCCGAGGAGTCTGTCGTCGAGGCGCTCGTCGACGCGCTGAGCGAGCTCGAGCTCGAGGGCCGCCCCGTCCTGGTGGCGCGCGCGGCGGAGGCGCGCGATGTTCTCCCCGACGCGCTGCGCGAGCGCGGCGCCGCCCTCGACGTCGTGGCGCTGTACGAGACCATCGCGGAGAGGCCCGACGAGGCGGCGATCGAGGCTGCCCGGGAGGCCGAGTACGTCACCTTCACGTCGTCCTCCACGGTGCGCAACCTCGTCGAGGCGGTCGGCGATCGCTTCCCGGCCGGCGCGCGCGTCGTCTCGATCGGCCCGATCACCAGCGCCGCCGCCCGCGAGGCGGGGCTCGAGGTCCACGTCGAGGCCGAGCGCCACGACATCGACGGCCTGGTCGAGGCCCTGCTCGAGGACGCGCGCCGCGGCTGATGGCGGGGCCGAAGCCGATCACCTTCCTCTCCGACTACGGATACGAGGATGAGTTCGCGGGGGTCTGCCGCGCTGTGATCGCGCGGATCGCGCCCGAGGCGCCGGTGATCGATCTCACCCACGGCGTTCCGCCGCAGGGCGTTCGCCGCGGGGCCGTGGCCCTGGCGGACGCGCTTCCGTACGCGCCCCCGGGCATTCACCTCGCGGTCGTCGATCCCGGCGTGGGCACGGAGCGGCGCGCGGTGGCGGCGCGCGTCCGGGACGCCGACCGGGTCCTGGTCGGGCCCGACAACGGCCTCCTGTGGCCGGCGATGGAGAGCTTCGGCGGAGCCGTCGAGGCGGTCGAGGTCTCGAGTTCTCCGTTCGGGCTCGAGCCGGTGTGGGCGACCTTCCACGGGCGCGACCTGTTTGCCCCGGTGGCGGCGCGGTTGGCGCTTGGCGCGGCGCTTCCCGAGGCGGGCGAGCCGATCGAGCCCCGCTCCCTGGCGCGACTCGAGCTCCCCGAGGCGCGGCTCGAGGACGGCGACCTCGTCGCCGAGGTCCTCTACCTGGACCGGTTCGGGAACGCAACGCTCGGTGCGCGCGCCGCGGAGTTCGAGCGCGGGCCGCTGATGCGGGGAGCCCTCCTCAGCGTGAGGGCCGGCGGGTCCGCTCACGATGCGACCTTCGCCACCGCCTTCGCCGACGTCCCGCCCGGGGAGCTGCTCGTCTACGAGGACTCGTCGCGCCGCTTGGCGATCGCGATCAACGGTGGCAGCGCCGCGGAGGGTCTCCGCGTTGGGCCCGGCGACGAGGTCACGCTGGCGCCCCGGAGATGAGCTTCGGGCGGCCCCGCCGCCACTTTCGACGCACCGACTCGACCAACGAGCGGGCCCGCGAGCTCGCCGAGCGCGATGCGCCCTCCGGCACCGTCGTCACCGCGGCCGAGCAGACCGCGGGCCGCGGACGCCAGGGACGAGGATGGACGGCGCCGGCCGACAGGGCGCTGCTCTACTCGGCGGTCCTGCGCCCGCTCGACGAGCGCCACCGACTGCTGCCGCTCGCGGTCCCGCTCGCGGTCTGCGACGCCGCCGAGTCGCTCGCCGCGGTGAGCGCCCGGGTGAAGTGGCCGAACGACGTCTGGATCGAGGAGCGAAAGCTCGCCGGAGTCCTGATCGAGGCCCGGCCGCCACGCTGGGCAGTGATCGGCGTGGGCCTAAACGTCGCGATCGAGCCCGACGAGCTCCCCGACGACCTGCGCTGGCCGGCGACCTCGATCGGACACGGCGTGACCGTCGAGGCCGCGCTCGCGGCGCTCAATCGAGCGCTCGGCGAGTGGGTCGCAGCGCCGACGGAGCGGGTGCTCGACGCTTACCGGGAGCGGGATGCGCTCCGCGGTCGCGCGGTGGGATGGGAGGGTGGCCCGCGGGGCTCGGAGAGCGGGCGCGGGAGAGCGGACGGGATCGACGAGGCGGGGAACCTGCTCGTCGAGACCGATGCGGGCGGGCGACTCAGCCTCGGCGCGGGCGAGGTCCACCTGACGCTCCGCTAGTCGACCTTAGGCCTTCGCCTCTTCGGCCTTGCGGCCCTTGCCCGACCTGCCGCTCGGCTCGCCGTCCCTGTCCGCCGACTTCCCGCGCCGGCGTCGGCGCCGGCCTCCGGACTTCGGGAAGTTGCGGAGCAGCTCGCGGGCGACGCCCGAGGGCTTGCGTGCCGTGCGCATGCGCGCGCCCCTCAGGGCCTCCTCGGCCTCGGGCGTATGGGCGACCGCCGCGGCGAGGAGCGCGACCGCGAGCCGGCGGTCGTGCTGGCGCGCCGCATGGACGATCCGCCGCGCGTTGCGCCCGTGGGCGCGGCCCGAGGAGTTGACGAACAGCCCCAGCAGCCGCTTCGTCTCCGGCCAGCGCTGGACCGCGTACTCCTCGTGCAGCTCGCGGGTGAAGGAGGCGAGGCGCCACACCCAGGCCTGGGCCTGGTCGCGGCGGCCGATCCGCCGCTCGGCGAGGGCCTGCAGCAGCACCTTGGTGCCGGCGCGCTTCTCCTCGCGCGACCAGCCCCCGACCATGTCGATCGCCTCGTCGAAGGAGTCCGGGTCTCGAAGCGCCGCGATCTCGCCGAGGGCCTTGAGGCGAAGCTGGTGGTTGCGGTTCCGCTGCACGCAGGTGAGCAGGAAGCGCTTGCGCAGCTCCTTCGACTGATCGTGCTGCATCATCGCCTTCGCTCGGCGCCAGTTGTTCGGGGTCACCCGCGCCCCGGCGAGCGCGGCCCACGCGTGCTGCTCGGAGTAGTTGAGGTGCTCGACGGCGATTCGCCACAGCTCCCGCTCCAGTACCGCGAGCCGCCGCTCGGAGCTCGCCGACACGGGGACGATGCGGCGCTCCACCCGGACCCGGCGCCCGCGCCCGCGACGCACCGGGCCTACGACGATCGCGCCGCCGCGGTACACGTCGCGGTCGAGCAGGCTGTGCAGGGTGATGATCGTCTCGTCGTGCGTCGTCGCCGGGTGGACGAGGTCGATCACGATCCCCGCCTCCTTGCCGGGCGCGCGGCGGGTCACCCGGCCGACGCGCTGCTGGTACACGCGCCGTGACGCCGTGGGCGCGAGGTGCATGCAGATCGTCGCTCGGGGCGAGTTCCAGCCCTCCGCGAGCAGCATCGCGTTGCAGAGCACGTCGACCTCGCCGCGCTCGAAGGCGGCGAGGATCTCGGCCAGCTCGCGCTTCGGCGTCTCCCCGGAGACCGCGCGGGCGTCGATCCCCTCCTTGTGGAGCGCGTCGGCGACGTGGTGCGCATGGCGCACCCCGGCCGTGTAGATGACGCCGGGGACGCGCCGGAAGCGAGACCGGTACAGGTCCGCGACGGCGACGTTGAAGGGCTGCTGGTCCAGAAGCTTGGCCAGCTCCTCCTGGTCGAAGTCCTGGTCGACCTCGCCCTTTCGCAGCGGAACCTTGGCGATCGTCCGAACGCCCGGGCCGGGCGGAATCCGTATGCACCGCAGCGGGGCGATCACGCCGCGGCGCGCCGCCTGGGCGAGGTCGAAGCGGGAGGTCTGGGTGGGGAAGAGGTCGGCGACGTGGCGGGCGATCAGCGCGCCCGTCGCGGTCATCCCGATGTACACCGGCCCCCGCCAGCGGCGGATGCAGGCGCTCGTCTTCTCTCCCAGCGCCGTGTGGGCCTCGTCGCAGATCACGATCGCGTACGCGTCCGAGATCCGGTCCGAGTTGCGAACGAACCACTGATATGTCTCCACCGTCACCGGGCCGTAGGGGTGGTCGGCGCCGTTCATCAGCGGCGGTGAGAGGCGATCGCCGTAGCCACGGTCCTTGATCTCGCCGATGAACTGGTTCACGAGGTTGCGCCGGTGGGTGAGGATGAGGACGCCGCCGGTCCGCGAGGCCTCGATGAAGCCCACCGCGGCGACCGTCTTGCCCGCCCCGGTCGCGTGCTCGAACCAGAAGCGGCGGCTCTCGCCGGGGTCCTCCGGCGCCTCCTCGACGACGTCTTCGGCGATGCCGGGCTCTTCCCAGTCCCGGGGCTCCTCGTCCGGATCGAGCAGCTCGTCCTCCTCCGCGACGGGCTGACCGTTCGAGTCCTCTCCGTTCGCTTGAGCGTGGCCGTTGCGGGCTGCCGCGGCACGGCCGTTGGAGCGTCCGTTCGCCCCCGGCTCCTCGACCTCTGCGGTCAGCGCCGCGAGCGTGCCCGACAGCGCGTCCACCTGGTGCGGGTCGAGGTTCGCGCCGTCGGCGAGCTGCGGGGTCGCCTCGTCGAGGAGGCGCTCGAGCCCGAGCAGAAGCGAGTAGTGGCGGCGCCACTCGATCGAGGGGTTCTCGCGACCCGCGCCGATCTCCTCGAGCGCTGCGTCGACCGCGAGGCGGCGCGCGCTCCCGGTCACGAGATCCTTCAGCCTCTCGCCCTCGAGCAGGATCGGCTCGCGCGTGAACTTCTGCGCGCGCTCCAGATCGGCGCGCTTGACGGTCGCGCTCGAATGGCGCGTGGTCGCGCCCGTGGCGGCTTGCGAGGTGTCAGCCATGGAAGGCCATTGATCTCGCGCTTTCACCCTCGCGCCCTCGGGGACATGCGACTGGCACGGAGAGCGCAGTGAAACCGCTGGAGGTCGCCGGGACCCGAGTGCTATTACCGGGCCAGGACGCCCTCCCGTGTGGTCCAGATTCCCGGTGGACCGGTATCTATTAAACCATCCGCTGGACCGGAAGGTCCGTAGGGTTGAGTGAACGAATGAGCAAGCGCAAACATTTCCTCATGGTGCTGTCGGCAGCGCTCACGCTTGCCGCGTGCGGGAGCGACGAGGGTGACGAGACGGCCGAGCCCCCGGTCTCCGAGGCCGCGCTGAAGGGGGCGCCGCCGAAGCTCGCGGCGCTGCACGAGCAGGGGGACGAGCTACTCGATGGCGGCACGGAGGCGTTCGAGAGCCGCTTGAGGGAGCTGCGCGGCACCCCGGTCGTCGTCAACAAGTGGGCGTCGTGGTGCGGACCGTGCCGGGCCGAGTTCCCGTTCTTCCAGTCGCAGGCCGCGAAGCGCGGAACCGAGATCGCGTTCCTCGGCGTCAACTCGAACGACGGCGAGGACTCGGCCCGCGAGTTCCTCGCCGAGTTCCCCGTCCCCTACCCGAGCTACCTCGACCCGAAGCTCGAGATCGCGGCGCTGATCGACGCCGCGGTCGAGTTCCCCGCGACCGCCTTCTACGACTCGAAGGGCGAGCTCGCCTACGTGAGGCGCGGCGGCTACGCGACCGAGGACGAGCTCGCCGCGGACATCGAGCGCTACGCGCGGTAGCCGCCCAGCCGCTCCCGCCGGCCCGACGCGGCGGTGGTCGATAATGAAATGACGATGAACCGCCGTGCGGTTCGCCTGATCCTCTCGGGAGCGCTCGCGCTCCTCGGCGGGCTGATGCTCGCGGGGGGCGCCGGCGGGCAGGGAAGCGGTGTCGCGCACTCGATCGAGCTCACGGGGACGGTCGACCCGGCCACCGAGCAGTGGCTCGGCGAGGCGCTCGACGACGCGGCCGAGGACGGCGCCGAGGTCGCGATCATCCGGATCGACACGCCCGGGGGTCTCGACAGCTCGACGCGGGAGATGGTCCAGGACATCATCGACGCGCCGATGCCGGTGGTCGCCTACGTCTCCCCCGACGGCGCTCGCGCCGCCTCCGCGGGCCTGTTCATCGTCCAGGCGGCCGACGTCGCGGCGATGGCGCCGCAGACCAACATCGGCTCCGCGACCCCGATCTCGATCGGCCCCGGCGACACGAACGAGGTGCTGGGGCGGAAGATCGAGAACGACGCCGCCGCCTACGTGCGGGCGCTGGCCGACGTCCACGGCCGCAACGGGGATCTCGCCGCGAGGATGGTCACCGACGCCGTCAACCGCACCGCCGAGGAGGGCGAGCGGGCGGGCCTGATCGACGTCGTCGCATCGAGCGAGGGCGAGCTGCTGAAGGAGCTGGACGGGTTCCGGGTCGAGGGGCCGAAGTCGGAGCGCCTTCGGACCGCCGGCCTCGAGATCGAGCAGCGCGACATGCCGCTCCAGTACGACCTGCTTCAGATCATCGTCAACCCGACCATCGCGTATCTGTTGGTGCTCGCGGGGCTCGTCGGGCTTGCGGTCGAGCTGTTCTCCGGCGGGAGCACGATCGTCCCCGGAGTGTTCGGGGTGTTGTCGCTGCTGCTCGGCCTCTACGGCACTGCCCAGCTTCCGGTGACCCTCGTCGGGGTTCTGCTTCTCGTCGCGGGTGTCGCCTTGATCGTGGCGGAAGCGCACGTTCCCAGCGGCTTGCTCGGCGCCGCGGGAGTCGGGTCCCTGATCGCCTCCGGTTTGCTGCTCTACAACACCGACTCCGACGAACTCGGGGTCTCACCGCCAGTCGTGATCGCCGCCGGGCTGCTGCTCGGCGGGTTCATGGCCTTTGCGGTCCAGCGGACCGTCCTGGCCCATCGCCGGCCCGTGATGACCGGCTCGGAGGAGATGGTCGGCGCGGTGGGGGAGGTTCGCGACGCGCTCGATCCCGTGGGACAGGTGTTCGTCGAGGGGGCTCTGTGGCGAGCGCGGGCGGCCTACGAGGGCAGCAGCCTGGGTCGCGGGTATAGAGTCCGGGTCGAGTCCGTTGACGGCCTCACCCTGATCGTGCGTCCGCTCCCTCCGGACGAGGGCGACCAACCCGCGGGACTGGCGACGGGCGCTGAACGGAAGGCACAGGAAGGAGCTGCATAGTGGTTGCGGTCGCGGTCATAGGCGTTCTCGCCGTCCTCCTGCTGATCGTGCTCGCATCGGCGGTCCGGGTGCTTCGCGAGTACGAGCGGGGAGTGATCTTCCGGCTCGGTCGGCTGATTGCGCAGAAGGGCCCCGGGCTGATCCTGCTGATCCCGATCGTCGACCGGATGGTCAGGGTCGACCTGCGCACCGTGACCCTCAACGTTCCGCCGCAGGAGCTGATCACCCGAGACAACGTCACGGTGCGGGTGAACGCGGTCGCCTACTTCCGCGTCGTCGATTCCAATCGCGCGATCACCGAGGTCGAGAACTTCCTCCTTGCCACCTCGCAGATCTCCCAGACCACGTTGCGCTCGGTGCTCGGCAAGGCCGAGCTCGACGCGCTTCTCTCCGAGCGCGAGCGCCTCAACTCGGAGCTGCAGCAGATCATCGACGAGCAGACCGAGCCCTGGGGAGTCAAGGTGACCACTGTGGAGGTCAAGGACGTCGAGCTGCCGGCGGAGATGCAGCGCGCGATCGCGCGCCAGGCCGAAGCCGAGCGCGAGCGCCGCGCGACGATCATCAACGCCGACGGCGAGTTCCAGGCGGCGGAGAAGCTCTCCGACGCCGCGGACATCATCAGCCGCAACCCGGCGACGCTGCAGCTCCGCTACCTGCAGACGTTGCTCGAGATCGGCGGGAGCCAGAACTCGACGGTGATCTTCCCGCTTCCGATCGACATCCTCGATGCGTTCACGGGAGCGATGCGCTCCGCGGCGGCCGGCGGCGGCGGCGACGGCGGGATGCAGCCGGGCCCTCGAGGCGGCTGACGACACCGGGCGGGAACCGCGTCCGGGCGTGAGCGCCCCCGAGGTCCGGATCGACCAGCTCACGGGGCTGCGCACGGTGCTCGCGCC
>JBOGZH010000043.1:0-1786 GCA_050697095.1 Solirubrobacterales bacterium | reverse complement strand
GACACCGCGGCCGTAGCGCAGCAGGCGCACGCCGTCGTCGTAGGTCCCCCCCATCTTCAGCTGTCTTCCGAGCTGGGCCAGGGCGGGACCGAACAGGGGGTGCGGGATCGGAAGCGAGGGCCTGCCGGCGATCCGCAGGATCCTGCTCAGCGACACCGTTCCGGAGGGGGCGACGTTCACCGGCCCCCGGACGGGGTTGCGCACCGCCGCCTCCAGGGCGCCGGTCGCATCGGAGGAATGGACGAACTGGAGCCTCGGATCGAATCCGAGCTGGGTGGGAACGACCGGCAGGGACAGATAGCCGGCGAGCGGGGTGTCGATGTCGGGTCCGATCTCGGGCTGGTAGCGCAGAAGGCAGCACGTCAGCGACGGATGCCGGCGGGCGAAGTTCTCGAAGTAGCGCTCGAGCTCCCCGACGTCGCGCTGGAAGCGCGTCTTGAGCGGGTAGCGGCGCGCCATCTCCTCGGTGAAGAAGAGCGGCGCCGCGCCCTCAGAGCCGTAGATCGCGGCGGAGCCGCGCGCGACCACGGACCGCAGGGTCCTCATCCTCTCGCACGCCGCGAGGAGCTGGAGCGTGCCGATCACGTTGATGTCGTGCAGCGCCCGGTCGGGCTTGCCCGGGGCCGGGTACCAGAGAAACCCGCAATGGACGACCGTGTCGGCCTCGGTGCTCGGCAGAAGGCGCGAGAGCAGCGGATTTCGGATGTCGGCCTCGATCAGCTCGGTGCGCTCGAGGTCGATCGCCGGAGGCTCGGTGTCGATCCCGGCGATGAACTCGATCAAGGGATCGCGCTCCAACCGGCGCGCGAGCTCCCCCGCCCAAGGGCTCGAGATCCCGGTGATCACGATCCGCCGCCCCCGGGCCATTACTCATCCTCAGCTTCAGGGTTAGGATCACGTCGGAGCGTTTCGATCACCGCCCCGATGAGGCGGGCCGTGATCCCCAGTGATGCGTCGCCGGCCCGCCGCGCGATCTCCGTCCCCGCGTCGTAGCCGCGCCGCGCGACCTCGTCGAGCAGCTCGCCCGCGCGCGCGAGCGTTTCCGCCGGGAGATCGGTGGCCGAAGCGACGCCGGTGTCGCCGACGCTTGCCAGCGTGCGCTCGATCGCTACGCGGAGGGCATCGGAGACCCCGCGCTCCTCGTGGGGTCGCGACTCGTCCAAGGGGGGCCGAAGCTTAGGCGCTGGTAGGTTCGCCCGGTGGCGCGCTATCTGAAGCCGACCGCCCCGATCGCTGCGGCGGCTCTGCTGCCCTCGGATCCCGGGGCCGCGCTGCTGCTCGCGCAGGACCTGCTCGGCGCCCCGCGGATGAGCAACCACAACCACGGCCTGTGGGGCTATCACGGTGAGACCGAGGGCGGCGATCCGCTCACCATCCAGGCGACCGGGATCGGCGGGCCGAGCGCGGCGATCGTCCTGCGAGAACTGTCCGAGCTGGGGGTGCGGCGAGCGATCCGCGTCGGAGCGTGCGCCGCGGCTCACACGCGGCTCCCGGTCGGCGACGTGATCGTGGTCGAGCGGGCGCTCGCCGGCGACGGCACGAGCGCCGCGCTGGGGGCCGATGGGGCGGTGGCCGCCGACCCGGCGCTCACCCGGGAGCTCGAACGGGCGGCCGGCCCCGACGCGCGCACGGGGACGGTGGCGAGCATCGACGTGTTGCTCGACGGGCCGGGCGAACCCGCCAGGGCGCTCGCAGCCGACCTCGAGTCGGCGGCCCTGCTCGTGCTCGGCGATCGGCCGGGGCTCGACGTCGGGTCGATCCTGGTGGTGGGAGAGGAGGATCGCGC
>JBOGZH010000042.1:0-3525 GCA_050697095.1 Solirubrobacterales bacterium | reverse complement strand
GCTCGCGCAAGGCCGAGGCCCTGGGGGAGCTCGCGGGGTCGCTGCCCGGTGAGGGCCACCGGACCGCGGTCGCCGACCTCGCCGAGCCTGGAGCCGCGGAGCGGCTCGCCGCCGAAGCCGGCGCCCTCGACGTCGTGGTCGCCAACGCCGGGCTGCCGGGCACCGGCAAGCTCGAGGACTTCAGCTCAGAGGAGCTCGGCCGCGTGCTGCGCGTCAACCTCGAGGCCCCGATCCGGCTCACCCACGAGGTGCTTCCCGGAATGCGGGAGCGGGGGAGCGGGCACCTCGTGTACGTCTCCTCGCTGTCGGGCAAGGCGGTGAGCCCGCGGGCGTCGCTGTACTCGGCGACGAAGTTCGGGCTGCGCGGCTTCGCGCTGGGGCTGCGGGAGGATCTGTTCAAGCGCGGGATCGGGGTATCGCTGGTCTCGCCGGGGTTCGTTCGCGAGGCGGGGATGTTCCACGAGAGCGGCGCCAAGCCTCCGCCCGGTTTCGGCACCACCACCCCGGAGAAGGTCGCCGATGCGGTCGTGAGCGCGATCGAGCGCAACCGCCACGAGGTGGACGTGGCGCCCGCGATCCAGCGCGTGCTTACGAACTTCGCGATGCGCCGTCCCGAGTTGGCGGCGCGGATCGCGTACCGGCGTGGCAGCGGCACGAGGATCGCCGAGCGGGTCGCCAGGGGCCAGGCGGACAAGCGCTAGCCTGGGCCTGTGAGCGAAAGCGACAGCTTCGGAGCGCGATCCAGCCTCGAGGTCGGCGGGCGCGAGTACGAGATCCACAGGCTCGACGCGCTCCAGAGCCAGTACGACGTCGCGCGGCTTCCCTACTCCCTGAAGATCCTGCTCGAGAACGCGGTGCGGCTCGAGGACGGCAGCTCGGTGACGCGCGACGACGCGGAGGCGATCGCGACCTGGGACGCCACAGCCGAGCCGAGCGTGGAGATCCCCTTCCAGCCCAGCCGCGTCCTGATGCAGGACTTCACCGGCGTTCCCGCGATCGTCGACCTGGCCGCGATGCGGGACGCGATCGAGACGCTCGGCGGTGACCCCGGCGCGATCAATCCGCTGGTGCCGGTGGACCTGATCATCGACCACTCGGTGCAGGTGGACGCGTTCGGGAACCCGCGCGCGTTCGCGATCAACGCCGAGCGCGAGTTCGAGCGTAACGGAGAGCGCTACGCGTTCCTGCGCTGGGGACAGACCGCGTTCGACAACTTCCGCGTCGTCCCTCCGGCGACCGGCATCTGCCACCAGGTGAACCTCGAGTACCTCGGCCAGGTCGTGTTCAGCGACGAGGGCGACGGGACCGCGCGCGCGTACCCCGACACCCTCGTCGGGACCGACTCCCACACCACTATGATCAACGGCCTCGGGGTGCTCGGCTGGGGGGTCGGCGGGATCGAGGCCGAGGCGGCGATGCTGGGCCAGCCGATCTCGATGCTGCTCCCCCAGGTGATCGGCTTCCGGCTCACCGGCGAGCTCTCGGAGGGCGCGACGGCCACGGATCTGGTGCTCACGGTGACGGAGATGCTGCGCGAGCGCGGGGTGGTCGGGAGCTTCGTCGAGTTCTTCGGCCCGGGGCTGCCGGAGCTGGGGCTCGCGGACCGGGCGACGATCGGCAACATGTCGCCGGAGTTCGGCTCCACCTGCGCGATCTTCCCTCCCGACGCCGAGACGCTGCGCTATCTCGAGTTCACCGGGCGGCCCACTGAGCTGATCGAGCTCGTGGACGCGTACACGCGCGAGCAGGGCCTCTTCCACACCCCCGAATCGGAGGAGCCCACCTACTCCGACACGCTCGAGCTCGATCTCTCGCGCGTCGAGCCGAGCATCGCGGGGCCGAAGCGACCCCAGGACCGGATCGCGCTCGCGAACGCCAGGCAGGCCTTCCAGGAGGCGCTCGCCGAATGGGATCCCGATGCGGCGGATCAGGTCAACGACCATCACGACGTCGCGGTCGCCGGGTCATTTCCCGCCAGCGACCCGCCGGCGGACGATCACGACGACGAGCGCGGGGCGCCGCGCCGCGCAGGAACCGGCGCGGCGACCGTGGAGCCGCAGCCCGGCGGGAGCGCGGTCACGGTGACGATGGAGGGCAACGAGTTCGAGCTCGACCACGGACGCGTCGTGATCGCCGCGATCACGAGCTGCACCAACACCTCGAACCCGACGGTGATGATCGGCGCCGGCCTGGTGGCGCGCAACGCAGTCGAGCGCGGGCTCGACGTGCATCCGTGGGTGAAGACCTCGCTCGCCCCCGGCTCGACGGTGGTCACGGACTACCTCGAGCAGGCCGGGCTGACCGAGTACCTCGACCGGCTCGGATTCAACCTCGTCGGCTACGGATGCACCACCTGCATCGGGAACTCCGGGCCGCTGCCGGACGAGATCGCGAAGGCGGTCGATGAGAAGGACCTGGTGGTTTGCTCCGTTCTGTCCGGGAACCGCAACTTCGAGGGCCGCATCAACCAGGACGTGAGGGCGAACTACCTCGCTTCGCCACCGCTCTGCGTCGCCTACGCGCTGGCCGGCCGCATGGACATCGACCTGTTCGACGACCCGCTCGGGGAGGGAAGCGACGGCGAGCCGGTGTTCCTGCGCGACATCTGGCCCAGCTCGGAGCAGGTCGCCGAGACGGTCGCTGAGGCGGTCCGCGCCGACATGTTCAAGAAGAGCTACGCCGAGGTGTTCAAGGGGGACGAGCGCTGGAACGCGATCGAGGTGCCCGAGGGCGACCGTTACGAGTGGCCGGCGTCCACCTACGTGCGCCGCCCGCCGTTCTTCGACGGGATGGATCGCGAGCCGGCGCCGGTGCGCCCGATCGAGGGGGCGCCGGTGCTGGCGGTGCTCGGGGACAGCATCACCACCGACCACATCTCCCCGGCCGGCGCGATCAAGAAGCAGAGTCCCGCCGGACGGTGGCTGATCGAGAACGGCGTCGAGCCGAGAGAGTTCAACTCCTACGGCTCACGGCGGGGTAACCACGAGGTGATGATGCGGGGAACGTTCGCCAACGTGCGGCTCCGAAACCAGCTCGTCGACCGCGAGGGCGGGTTCACCCGGCACTTTCCCGACGGCCAGGAGATGGCGATCTACGACGCGGCGATGCGCTATCAGGCAGACGGCATCCCCCTGGTCGTGCTCGCCGGCAAGGAGTACGGGTCCGGCTCGTCGCGCGACTGGGCGGCGAAGGGGACCGCCCTGCTTGGGGTTCGCGCCGTGATCGCGGAGAGCTTCGAGCGCATCCACCGCTCGAACCTGATCGGGATGGGAGTGCTGCCGCTCCAGTTCGCAGACGGCGGGTCGGTCGAGGGCCTCGGCCTCACCGGCGAGGAGGTCTTCGACGTCTCGGACATCGAGAACGGGGAGGCGCACGCGGTGACGGTGACGGCGCGCCGCGAGGGCGCCGACCCCGTCAGCTTCGAGGCTCGCGTCCGCCTCGACACTCCGAACGAGGTCCTCTACTTCCAGAACGGCGGCATCCTCCAGCGCGTCCTGCGGGAGCTGCTGTGATGTGAGTTGACAA
>JBOGZH010000041.1:0-5009 GCA_050697095.1 Solirubrobacterales bacterium | reverse complement strand
GCCCGAGATCGTCAACCCGCCGGGGAAGCTCGAGCCGCTCCAGCTCGATCCAGCTCTCCGGCCGCGGCGTCGCGCTGCCCGCGACCAGGACGGCCCCCGCCTCGGCGGCACGCGTGCGGGCGACGTGCCGCGCGTCGTAGCGAGGATCGCCCTCCTGCTTGTAGGAGGCGTCGTGCTCCTCGTCGATCACGATCAGGCCGAGCTCCGAGACCGGGGCGAAGACCGCGGAGCGAGGCCCGACGCACAGCCGCGCGGCGCCGGAGCGCAACCGCTCCCACTCGTCGTAGCGCTCCCCCTCCCGCAGGGCGGAGTGAAGGAGGGCCACGGCGTCGCCGAAGCGCTCGCGGAAGCGCGCCAGCGTCTGCGGGGTGAGGGCGATCTCGGGGACGAGGACGATCGCGCCGCGATCGCGGGCGAGGGCCGCCTCCGCCCCGCGCAGGTACACCTCTGTCTTGCCCGAGCCGGTGACCCCATGGAGGAGGAGCTCGCGCTGCGCTCCGCGGCCGATCGCCCCGACGATGGTCGCCGCCGCGTCCCTCTGCTCGGCGGTGAACCGGATCGCCCCCGAGGCGTCCCCGACCGCCGCCACCCGCGGCCGGCGCAGCGCGCGCTCCCGCCGCAGCTCGACGAGGCCGCGTGACTCGAGCCGGCGCAGGGTCGCGGAATCGGACCCGCTCGCGACCGCGAGCTGCCTCGCCGGGAGGTCGCCACCACCGTTCGCCTCCGCGAGCGCCTCCAGCACCGCGCGCTGGCGCGAGCCGAGCCGCGCCCCTCCCGCGAGGGCGTCGCGGCCGGCGCCGGTCAGAGCCACCCTTCGCTCGAGCCTCGGGCCGACGCGGCGACCCCCGGACCCGGTTCCCGGCGGCAGCACGAGCTGGAGCCCGCGCGACGGCGTCGAGCAGTACTCCCGCGCCGTCCACAGACCGAGCCGCACGAGCTCGGCGGGCACGCCCGCCTCGAGCGGCTCGAGCGGCTCGGCGAGCCGCTCCGAGGGAAGCTCGCTTCGCTCCGCGATCTCCACCACCACGCCGAGCACCCGCCGGCGCCCGAACGGGACCCGGAGCACGGTTCCCACCCCGACCCCCTCCATCCTCTCAGGGAGGCGGTAGTCGAAGGGCCCGCGCAGCGCGCGCGCCGTCGTCAGCGGCTCGACCTTGGCGATCGCCATCGTCCGCCGAGCGTAGGCGCGAGCGCGGACGGGGCCGCATATGCTTCCGCCGTGTCGCTGAAGCTGAGCCCGGGGGAGCAGGTGATCTTCCAGGGTCACCCCTCGTGGCGGGCGGTGCTCGGCTTCTATCTCCAGTGGGCCGTGATCTCGGTCGTGATCGCGGGGATCGTCGCGATTGTCACCGGGATCGTCGACGACGGGATCAACTGGTTCCTGGTCGGTGTCGTCCTCGTGGCGGGGATCGTGCTCACCGTGCTCGGGGGGTTCCTGAAGCGGATCACGACGACCTACACGATCACCGACCGTCGCCTCAACATCAAAAGAGGCCTGATCTCGCGCCAGATTCAGGAGACGCGCCTGGAGCGCGTCCAGAACGTCAACTTCAGCCAGTCCGTCTATCAGCGGGTGATGCAGATCGGCGACGTCGACTTCGACACCGCGGCCGGCGACGACTACAACTTCATCTTCGCCGGCGTCGCCGAGCCCGAGGACGTCGTCCACGAGGTCAACGAGGCAACCCGGATCGGCGCCCAGCACGCGGGGCTCGGCGACGACGAGCCCGCCCGCGAGCCGCGCGCCGGATAGTCCGCGGTCCTACGAGACCTTGGCGGTCTCGCCGGCCTCGAGCCCGGCCGCCCTGCGCAGCGAGTCGGCGCGGTCGGTGCGCTCCCACGTGAAGTCGTGGTCCTCGCGGCCGAAGTGCCCGTAGGCGGCGGTCTTCTGGTAGATCGGCCGATGCAGGTCGAGATCGCGGCGGATCGCCGCCGGGCGCAGGTCGAACTCCTCGGAGACCAGGCGGGTCAGCCCGGAGTCCTCGAGCTTGCCGGTGCCGAAGGTGTTCACCATCAGCGACACGGGGTGCGCGACCCCGATCGCGTACGCGACCTGGACCTCGCAGCGGTCGGCGAGCCCGGCGGCGACGATGTTCTTGGCCACATAGCGCCCCGCGTACGCGCCCGACCGATCGACCTTCGAGGGATCCTTGCCCGAGAACGAGCCGCCCCCGTGCCGCGCCGCGCCACCGTAGGTGTCGACGATGATCTTGCGCCCCGTGAGCCCCGCGTCGCCCTGGGGGCCACCGATCTCGAACTTGCCGGTCGGGTTGACGAGAAGGCTCTCGAACAGCTCCTTGTCGGTGAAGAGCTCCTTGTACTCCTCGTGCAGAACCGGCTCGACGACGTGCTCCCACAGGTCCTGCTTGATCAGCGTCTCGCCATCGATGCCCGGTTTGTGCTGGGTGGAGATCAGGAGCCCGACGATCTCGACCGGGCGGTCGTTCTCATAGCGGACCGTGACCTGGGTCTTTCCATCCGGGCGCAGGTAGGGAACTACCTCCGCCTTTCGCACCTCCGCGAGCCGCCGCGCCAGCGTGTGCGCGACCTGGATCGGCATCGGCATCAGCGCCTGCGTCTCCCGGGTCGCGTAGCCGAACATCATCCCCTGGTCGCCGGCGCCGACGCGGTCGAGCTCGTCCTCGTCGTTGGGATCCGTGCGCGCCTCGTATGCGACGTCCACGCCCTGGGCGATGTCGGGCGACTGCTCGTCGATCGCCGTGATCACCGCGCAGGTGTCGGCGTCGAACCCGTACTTCGCGCGGTTGTAGCCGATCCGGCGAAGCGTCTCGCGCACCAGCTTGGGGATGTCCACGTAGGTCTCCGTGGTGATCTCACCGGCGACGATCGCGAACCCCGTGTTGACCAGCGCCTCGCACGCGACCCGCCCCGCGGGATCGTCCGCGAGCACGGCGTCGAGGACCCCGTCCGCGATCTGATCGCAGATCTTGTCCGGGTGGCCCTCGGTGACCGACTCCGAGGTGAACAGATGCTCGTTCGGGCCCAGTTCGGTGATTTCAGCCATGGCGTGCGGCGGATGCTACCGACAGATCGCTGACCTACTCGCCAATCGTCAACCGGATCTCGGTGTCGATCTCCTCGTCGCCGCGCTCGACCGCCAGGCCCAGGCCCTCGAGCTTGCGGACCTCTCCGCCGATCAGGGCGTAGGCGGGGTCCGCGGCGAGTCCCGCGGCCTCGGCGATCGACACGAGCTCGCCGAGGTTGAGATAGGCGAGGGCGGAGAGCTCGTCGGGGAAACCCTCCGTCGCCGCCTCGAAGCGATCCGATTCGTCGAGCGAGGTCCCGCCGCTGCGCACCTGGCGAACGCCGAGCGGGTCCGTGCTCACCACCAGCCGGCCGTCGACGATCGCGTAGGTGAGGTCCACGGTTGGCGAGATCCGAAGGCTGTGCGCGCTCACCCCCTCGACGTCCTCGTCCTTGAACACGGGCGCCTGGAGGCTCCGGCCGGGGTCGAGGGCCTTCGCGATCGGGGCCTGGAGCCGGGCGAGCGCTCTCGTCGCGCGCTCCTCGTCGACCTCCTCGACGATCAGGCTGACGAAGGGGATGCCCGGGATGCCGGCGATCTCCGGAGGCGGAGTCGCGCCGCCCGCGCCCGCCTCCCCCTCGGCCTCCGGGGCGCCCGAGGTCCCCTCGCTGCCGCCCCCTCCGCGCGGCTCCACGGACACCGCCGCCTGCGAGGTGAGCACCGGCAGGATCTCCTTCTCGAGGCTCACCTTGCCCGCTTTCTGAAGACGCCGGCCGACGTCCGCGAAGCCGGAGGAGACGGCGGGCGCCTCCGCGGTCGCCTGCGAGAGCAGTCCCGCGATGCTGCCCGCCGGATCTCCCAGCGCGAGGTACGCGAGGGCGTCCTCGCTCACCTCGCCGCCGAGGGCCGGCTCGAAGGAGGGGAACGCCGCGAAGAAGCCGGGTGAGCTCTCCTCGCGGTCGGGGTCGAGCACGCTGTCGATGTGAAGCTCCAGCCCCACCTCGGTTGCGACCAGCGCCGCGCCGGCGCCGGCCGTGGCCTTGGCGTTGACGAATGCCTCGAACGACCCAAGTGAACCGCCGGGGGCGAGGAGATCGTCGGAGCCCTGCTCGGACACGTACAGCTCCCCGAGGCGCGGCTCGGGGAAAGCGTCGCGCACCTCACCGAGGGGCTCCGCGTCGGCGAGGGAGCGCCCGCCCGCCTCGGTGTCGATCACGCGGCTCACCTGTGCGTGCGGTCCGGCGACGACGAAGCCGCCGATGCGGGCGACCGCGAGGCCGTTGTCCGCGACCCGCACGTCGAAGTCGCCCTCGACCTCGGGCTTCGCGTCGCGACCCGCGAGCTTCTCGACGAACCCGTTCGCGCCCGGCTCGTCGCCGACCTCCAGTAGCACGGTGCGCTTCGTCTCCCCCCCGCCCGAGGGAATCTGGGCCAGCGCCGCCTCGCCTCCGAGCCACGGTGCGACGTCCCGCTTGTAGCCGATCGCGGCGCCGCTCGGCCCCGGGAGGCGGGCGATGACCTGGTCGGTCAGGGTCGGAAGCCGGTCGGCGAGCGCCGCCGCGCGCGCGTACTGCTCGGTGTCCGGATCGGTGTCGAGGTGCGCGTAGGCGGTCGAGTCGGCGGGGACGAGCGCGACCGCCTCGTCCTTCGGCTGGCACTCGTCCCCGCACGGGAGGTTGGGGACGAGAAGGAGGACGATGGCCAGCACCGCGATCGCGCCTGCGGCCGCAGCGACGATCCGCTGCCGGGTCCGCAGGGTGAGGCCCGGACGACCGCCGGCCGGCGCCGAGGGCACCGATGGCAACGGCACCCGCCTGGTGCGCCTGCGGATCGCGTAGGACACGTCCTCGAACGCATATTTGATCCGGCGGGTCCGGCGGCGGATCGCGTACCGGGCGTCTCCGAGCGAGGGGAACCGGGCCACGGCGGCGTTATAGCCGGAAGCCCTGCGGGGCGTCTTAGTGCTCCCCGCCGCAATTACCGCCGCACTCGTGCGGCTGCAAACATTCGCCTGGCTGTGTCC
>JBOGZH010000040.1:0-3885 GCA_050697095.1 Solirubrobacterales bacterium | reverse complement strand
GGATCACCTCGAACAGCCACAAGGCAATCCACGAGCTGCTGAAGAAGGTCGAGGAGGTGGCCGACGAGGTGGGTGCAGAGTTCCGGGGCCTGAAGAAGTGCTCGGGCGACAACCCCGAGTCGGTGTTCGAGGGAAGCCGCATCGGCTCGGTGGACGACAACGCCGCGCTGACCAACCCCGACGTGCAACTCGCGGCCGGGACGGCATGGCACCACTGCCGCCCCGAGGTCGACGGCACGCTCGACTACCTATTCATCGACGAGGCCGGGCAGGTCTCGCTAGCCGACGCGCTCGCGCTCAGCACCGCCGCCCGCAGCGTCGTCCTGCTGGGAGATCCGCAGCAGCTTCCCCAGGTCACCCAAGCCGCCCACCCCGAGGGAACGTCGCTGTCCGTCCTCGAGCATCTGCTTGGCGAGCGCCAGACCATCCGGGCGGACCGCGGTGTTTTCCTCGAGCGCACTTGGCGCATGCATCCGGAGGTGTGCGGGTTCGTCTCAGAGCTGATGTACGACGGGCGCCTGCACTCGGCGGAGGGCTGCGAACGCCAGCGCGTCATCGCCGACGGCGAGCTGTCGGGCACCGGCCTTCGTTGGATGCCCGTCGAGCACAGCGGGCACTCGCAGGAATCGCCCGAGGAGGCAGAGCGCGTCGCGGACGTCGTCGAGCCGCTGCTCGACGGCGCCCGCTACGTCGACTCAGACGGCGCCGAGCACCCCCTCAGCCCCAAAGACATCCTCGTGATCACCCCCTACAACGCCCAGGTTCGCTGCCTCGAGCAGCGCCTCCCGGACGGTGTCCGCGTCGGCACCGTGGACAAGATCCAAGGCCAGGAAGCCCAGGCCGTGCTCTTCTCAATGGCCACCTCGAGTGGCGACGACCTCCCCCGCAACCTCGGCTTCCTGTTCAGCCGCAACCGCCTCAACGTCGCCATCTCCCGAGCCCGCTGCCTCGCCGCCATCGTAGCCAGCCCCCGCCTCCTCGACGTAAGCTGCGGGTCGATCGAGGAGATACGGCTAGTGAACGCGCTGTGCAGACTTGTCGAGGTCGCCTCGTAGCCCCCCGCAACCAGATGCAGCTATGGAGCCGGGGGGGCAGCCATATCCGCTAAGGAACGACCTCCTAATCGGCCCGCTCTTGCTCTCGCCTCTCCCTGGCGCGTTCAAGTGCCTCCGGCTTGAGAGTTGAGCAGGTCATTAGCAGGTCGATGTCGATGAACACCCGGCTATTGCGGATAGGCCCGCTCCTCACCGGCGAAGGTGGCCTAATCGGTGGTCCGAGCTCGAGCAAGAAGCGCGGATAGACGCCCTGATCTCCCTCCAACGTCGGATCAATCTCGGCCGGGCTTTTGATCTCTCTCCATCCATCGACATGGTGGATCGACTGGAGGTGCCCTCGGTATCGAAAGCCGACGTAGTTCGGTGTAGGCGCCGCCTGAATACTGGACCACCTGCGCCGGTCGAAAACCGACCCACCCGGCGCGGGGTCGGTTGCGTCCGGCCGGGTCCCGACCCTCGCCCGATCGACAGATCGAGGCGAGGAGGAGCAGGTGATCGGCGTGGAGAAGTGGGCGGAGATCAGGCGGATGAAGTTCGTGGAGGGGTGCTCGATCCGCGAGATCCACCGGCTCACGGGCTACCACCGCGACACGATCCGCTCGGCCCTGGAGAGTGACGAGCCGCCGCGCTACGAGCGCCAGCCGCGCCCCTCGAAGCTCGACCCGTTCAAGGGCGAGATCCACGCCCAGCTCCGAGACGACCCCCGGATCCCCTCCCAGCGCCTGCGCGAGCTCTGCGCCGAGCTCGGCTACGGCGGCGGCAAGACGATCTTCGACGACTACGTGCGCGAGGTCCGCCCCCGCTACCTGCCGCTGCGCACCTACCAGCGCACCACCTACCGGCCGGGCGAGCTTTGCCAGTTCGACCTCTGGGAGCCCTCGCAGGAGATCCCGGTCGGCCACGGCCAGACCCGGCGCGGCTGGATGCTGACCGCAAAGCTTCCCTTCTCGCGCGCGCTCGCCGGCTCCTTGATCTTCTCCAAGGAGCTTTGCGACCTGCGCTTTGGGATGAGCCGCTGCCTCGCCCGGCTCGGGGCCCTGCCCGCGAAGCTCGTCTGGGACCGCGAGGGCGCGATCCACGCGGGCGGGGGTCGTCCGACCGAGGGCTTCGCCGCCTTCTGCGGCGCGCTTCCGGTCGGGTGGATCATCCTCGAGCGGGGCGACGCGGAGGCCAAGGGCGCGCTGGAGCGCGATCACCGCTACCTGCGCACCAACTTCGAGCCCGCGCGCAGCTTCGCCAACCACCTCGACTTCCAGGCCCAGTTCGACGCCTGGACCGACAAGGCCAACGCCCGCACCCACCGCACGACCCGCGCGATCCCCGCCGAGCGCCTCGAGGCCGAGCGCTGCCACATGCGTCCGCTGCCGGATCCGATGCCGCAGACCGAGCACCGCTTCACGACCCGGGTGCCCCAGCAGCCCTACCTGAGATGGGACCGAAACGACTACTCGCTCGACCCGCGGCTGGCGGGAAGGCGGGTCGAGGTGCGGATCTCCCAGCGCGAGGTGAGCGCCGTGGCGCTCGACACCGGCGAGCTTGCCTGCCGCCACCCTCGAAGCTTCGCCAGGGGCCTCACCTTCACCGACCCCGCCCACCAAAGGCTGCTCGACGAGCTGCGCGGCGAGCGACGTCGCGAGCCCGAGGTGGAGCGCCGACCGCTCGCCGGCTACGACCGCCTGATCCCGGCATGACCAAGACCTCCGAGTTGGCCCACCTGTTCCGGGCGCTGAAGGCGCCGGCGGCGGCGCGGGCGACCCCGAAGCTCGCCGAGCGGGCGCGCGAGGAGGAGTGGCCCCACGAGCGCTTCCTCGAGGCGGTGCTGTCCACCGAGGTCGCATCGCGCGAGTCCCACGGGGGCGAGGGCCGGATCAAGGCGGCGCGCTTCCCGGCCCGAAAGACGCTGGAGGAGTTCGACTTCACCTTCCAGCGCTCGGTCCGAAAGCAGGTGATCGAGCACCTCGGCCAGCTCGACTTCCTGCACGCCCGCGACAACGTCGTCCTCTTGGGCCCGCCCGGGACCGGCAAGACCCACCTCGCGATCGCGCTCGGCATCCGCGCCTGCCTCGCCGGGCAGCGGGTGGCGTTCGCGACCGCGACCGAGTGGGTGGCGAAGCTCGGCGAGGCCAAGCAGGCCGGCAGGCTCGAGGACGAGCTGCGCCGGCTGGGCCGCATCCCGCTGCTCTGCGTCGACGAGGTGGGCTATATCCCGTTCGACCCCGAGGCGGCCAACCTGATGTTCTCGCTCGTCTCGGCGCGCTACGAGCGCGCCTCCTTGATCGTCACCTCGAACAAGCCCTTCTCGGCCTGGGGGGAAATCTTCGGCGACGAGGTGGTCGCGGCGGCGATGATCGACCGCCTCGTCCACCACGCCGAGATCCTGGCGCTGAAGGGCGATAGCTACCGGCTGCGCGACAAGGACCTCGGCGCCGCGCCGCCATCGGATCCCCCCGAGATCGGCTGAGCGATCCCCCGCGACGGCCGCGCCGCGGGCCGCGGATCGCCGCTCAGGGGCTCGCTTCGGGGCCACGGATGCCGATCGGACCCGATCTTGCCCCGCCAGCGGCGAACGGCGGCCTCGTCCGAGGGGCGAGCGGCCCCGAGATCGCGTCTCGGCGGATCGCAGACCGCCCGCTCCGCCTCGCCTACGGCTCGGCTCCGCGGGCGGTCTCACCCATCTGGGGTGGTCCACTTTTCAACCGGCGTGGGTGGTCCACTTTTCGACCGGCCTTGACACCTCGGGGGCTGAGGGACCCGCTACGCACACGGGTACCGACTGCGGCTAGCTCGTACTTCCGCCGGTAGCTCGCGCATGGTTCGACGCGCGCTGCTC
>JBOGZH010000039.1:0-5892 GCA_050697095.1 Solirubrobacterales bacterium | reverse complement strand
CCCAGAGCGCATCGCGAGCTCGGCGACGCGGAGGTCCTCCGTCGTAAGCCCCTCCGACGCGTCGCAGACGACGATCGCCACGTCGGCGCGCTCCGCGGCCCGCTCCGAACGCAGCTGCGCGTAGTAGGCCACGGTGCCCGCGACCTTCCACCGCCGGCGCAGGCCCGCGGTGTCGACCAGGATCAGGGGGCGGCCGTCGATCGCCGCGACCGTGTCAATTGCGTCGCGGGTCGTCCCCGCCTCCTCGGAGACGATCACCCGCTCCGCGCCGAGGAAGGCGTTGAGCAGCGATGACTTGCCGACGTTGGGACGGCCGACGATCGCCAGCCGCACCGCGTCGCCCTCCACCGGCGCCGCCTCCACGCTCGCCGCGAGCCCGGCGACCGCATCGAGCAGATCGCCGCTGTCGTGCCCGTGCGCGGCCGACACCGGCCGGGGCTCGCCAAGCCCGAGCTTGTGGAACTCGGCCGCGAGATGTGCGTCCGCGGGGCGGTCGATCTTGTTCGCGACGACGAGCACGGGAACCTCCGCCCCGCGCAGCAGGCTCGCGAGCTCCGCGTCGCCGGCGCGCAGGCCCGCTCGCGCGTCGACCACGAGCAGTACCGCGTCGGCACTCGCCATCGCCTCGCGCGCCTGCCGCTGCACCGCCACCGACAGCGAGTCGCCGGCGGCCATATCGACGCCGCCGGTGTCAACGAGCGCGAACCGGACACCGTTCCACTCACACTCGATCTCCTTGCGGTCGCGGGTCACCCCCGGCTCGGGATGCACCACGGCCTCGCGGCCCCCCGCGAGGCGGTTGACGAGCGTGCTCTTGCCGACGTTCGGGAACCCGACGACCGCGATCCGCGGCAGGCCCCCCGCTCCGCCCGCCCCGCTCACTCGATCCCCCGCTCCTTGGCGAGCCCGACTATCCGCTCCACGACCGCGGCGACCGACAGCCCTGTCGTGTCGAGCTCGACGGCGTCGTCGGCGGGCCTCAGCGCGCTGTGCTCCCGACCGCTGTCGCGCGCGTCGCGCTCGCGCTGCGCCTCGACCACCTCGGCGAGACCCTCTCCGGTCTGCTCCGAGCGGCGCCGCGCCCGTTCCTCGTCGCTCGCGGTGAGAAAGACCTTCAGCGGAGCGCCGGGACTGACCACGGTGCCGATGTCACGGCCCTCCGCGACGTAGCCGCCGTTCGCGATCAGCTCGCGCTGGCGCTCGACCAATGCCTCGCGCACGCCCGGGTGGACCGACACCCGCGACGCGGCCTCGCCGACCTCGGGCGCGCGGATCGCATCCGTGACGTCCTCTCCGTCCAGCTCCACCGCCGCGGGCCGAAGAGTGATGCGGAGCCCGCGGGCAATCGCGCCCATGGCGTCTACGTCGTCGAGGTCGGCGCCGCCGCGCAGGGCCGCGAGCGCGACGCAGCGGTACATCGCCCCCGAGTCCAGATAGGTGAAGCCGAGGGCGTCCGCGACGCCCCTGGCCACGGTCGACTTGCCGGCCCCGGCTGGGCCGTCGATCGCGATCAGCATGCGGATGAGGGTAGCCCCGAGCCGGTTGCTTCCCGGCGCGCCGGTTAGTGAATAGAGTCCGGTGCGATGCAGACGTGGGACCTGACAGCACTCGAGGTCGAGGTGTACCAGCCGGAGGTCCTGATCTCCTCCGAGGAGGGGCGGGCGATCGCGATCCAGCTCCTCGCGGGCGAGGGGCTCGACGAGCACCAGGTCCACGAGCGCGCCTGGCTGGTGGTGATCAGCGGGCGAATCGAGCTCGTGGATCCCGGCGCGGCCACCGTGAGCGGCGGCCCCGGCCTGTTCGCCGAGTTCGACCCCAACGAGCGACGCGAGGTGCGGGCGACCGAGGATTCCCGCGTCCTGCTGATCCTCACCCCGTGGCCCGGCGAGGGCCACCCGAGCCAGCGCTGACGCCACCGCGCTGGACCTCGCTCCCGATCTCCGCCAGCCGCCGCTCGAGGAACGAGCGCTGGACCGGGTTCGTCGCCAGCTCGCGCGCGCGGGCATAGGCGCCCGCCGCCTCCTCGCCGCGGCCTGCGCGCCGCAGCAGCTCGGCGCGCGCCGAGTGCAGGTGGAGGTACGAGTCGAGCCCGTCGAGCCCGTCTATCAGCTCGAGCCCGCGCTCCGGTCCCTCCGCCATCGCGACGGCCACGGCGCGGTTCAGCTCGACCACCGGTGAGGGCTGTACGAACGCGAGCCACTCGTAGATGTGGCGGATCCGCGCCCAGTCGGTCGTGTCCGGCGTCTCCGCGCGAGCGTGCTCGGCCGCGATCGCGGCCTGCAGCGTGTAGGGACGTGGAGGGTGGGCGCGCGACGCCCGGCGGACGAGCTCGAGGCCCTCGGCGATCTGCTCGCGGTCCCACAGCGAGCGGTCCTGGTCCTCGAGCAGCACCATCTCGCCGTTCGCGTCCACGCGTGCGGTGCGGCGCGAGTCGTGGAGCAGCATCAGCGCGAGCAGCCCCTGGACCTCGGGCTCGCGTGGCATCAGCGCATCGGTCACCCGGCCAAGCCGGATCGCCTCGGCACACAGCTCGCGGCGGATCAGCGAATCCGACCCGGAGGCGAGATAGCCCTCGTTGAAGACGAGATACAGCGTCGCCAGCACCGAGGGCAGCCGCTCCGGCAGCCGCGCGCCCGAGGGAACCTCATACGGGATGCGGGCGTCGCGGATCTTGCGCTTCGCGCGCACCAGCCGCTGCGCGATCGCCGCCTCGGAGGCGAGAAAGGCGCGCGCGATCTCGGCCACCGTCAACCCGCCGAGCGTCCGCAGGGTCAGGGCGACGCGTGCCTCGGGAGCGAGCGCCGGATGGCAGCACGTGAAGATCAGCCGTAGCCGGTCGTCGCCGAGCACGTCCTCCGCCTCCTCCCCAGGGGGGCTCGGGTCCGCGCCGGCCTCCGGCACATCGAGCCGCACCAGGGCGGCGCGCTTCTCGCTCAACGTCCGCTCGCGGCGTAGCCGATCGACCGCCTTGTTGCGCGCGACCCGGGTGATCCACGCCCCCGGGTTTCGGGGCACGCCGTCGCGCGGCCAGCGCTCCAGCGCGACGACGAACGCCTCCTGGACCGCCTCCTCGGCCGCGTCGAAATCACCGAGAACGCGAATCAGCGTCGCGACCGCCCGCCCGGACTGATGCCGGAACGCGCGGTCGACGACGCTGTCGCGATCCGCGGCGACGAGATCTCCCTAGTTGCCCTGCACCCGGGACATGAGGTCCTCGCGCTCGGTGATCAGCGGCCTGATCTCGATCGTCCCACCCTCCATCGGGGCCTTCTTCGTCCACTCCAGCGCCTCGTCGAGGTCCGAGCACTCGATCACCCAGAAGCCAGCGAGCCACTCCTTCGTCTCGGCGAACGGACCGTCGGTGACGTCCGTCTTGCCGCCTTCGCCGAAGCGCACCGTCGTCGCGGTGTCGCTGCGGTCGAGGCCCGCCCCGTTGACGAGGACGCCCGCCTTCTCCATTTCCTTGTTGAACGCGTCCATGCGCTCGGCGATGGCCTGCATCTCCTCCGGCGCCATCTCCTCCCACGCGTGAGTCTCGCGCTCGTCGCCGATCAGCGACAGCAGGTACTGCATGTGATGCCTCCTTCGGCTCGTGAGCGGCGCCAATCGCCGCTCTCTCACGTTAACGACGAACGGGGGGTGCCGAAATCGACATCATGAGAAGGAGCTCGACGTCGGCGCGCTCGCTTTCACGCTCAGATCATGGAATTGCGCTTCAGGATCGACAGGGCACGCACGGTCATGTGGCCGCGCCATTCGAGAGTGGCCGCCGGCGAATAGTTCGCGAAGGCGACGGGCCAGCCGCCGTCGTCCTGCTGCTGGTCGATGAGACGCTCCAGCTCGGCAGAGATGGCCTCTGGGGCAAAGAGCGTTCGCACCGGGCGGTCAGGCGCGGGAGCGAAGTCGAGCGGGCGCATCGCGCTCGGCGCGCTCGGCCTCGGGCTCGCCGCGGCCGGACAGGAGCGCCAGCCTGGGGACTCCGTTCTTCACGGCCAGCTCGGCGAACGAACCGGCGGCCTCCACCGCACCCGGGACCGCGAGGTCCGGGTAGTAGGTGAGGTAGACCGACCCCACGCCCTTGAGCGCGGGCTTCCAGGCCGCCCGGTCCTCCCAGCCGAACGGCGGTGTGCCGGAGCGCGAGCCGATCCGCGTCGGGATGCCGCGCGCCGTCAGCCGCTCTGCCACCCGGCGGCCAGTCTTGCCCGTGCCGCCGAGAACCAGAATCGGCTTTCTCTCTTGCGCGTTGTCAGCCATGGTGGCTACTTTCGTCTTTGGTGTGACTTGGACCGACCGTACGCCCACGTCCCGGCTGGCGCGTCGGGGAGCTCCCCGATGTCGCGACTTGCCGAGCGTAGGGGTAGGGATACTCGGCCCGATACCCCAGCAGCCGGCCGACCGTGGCCAGCGCCCCGAAGATGACCCGCTGAACGGCCAACGGAGGTCGGACGAAGTAGATCTCCTGCTCGAAATGGCGCAGGATGATCGCCAGGCGCAGCGGGTTCTTGGGGGCTCCCGCCCGGTTCGTCTTCCCATCCTGCGCGAGGCCGGCCAGGGTCTCGAACGCGATCTCGGTCCTCAGCGCCGGCCTGAAATCAACCAGGACGTGCACATCGCCGCCGCCCGCGTTCCAGGCTGCGTGCGGGGAGCCCGCCGGTGCCGGGATCACGTCTCCCGCGCCGTGGACGCCCTCGACGCCGTCCACCCGCAGTCCCAGCTTGCCGGTGAGAACCTCGAAACGCTCCTCCTGGCGCGGATGGACGTGGTCCGGGCCGGTCGTCCAGCCGGCGCTGCCGATCCAATCGACCTGGAGCAGCTCGCCGCTCGTGTCCTGAGCGGTCTCCCGGAACACGGTCCGCAATCCGGTCGCCGGGTTGAGTAGCTCGTCACCTGCTACGGCCATGCCTCGTCTCCTTTGCTGTCATTTGCATTGATCGATCGCGGGCCTTCTCGCACAGCATCTCGACGAACGCGTCGGTGTCTGCGTGCTCGATGGCCTCGAGGTAGCGCTGGAGCAGCGCGCGCTCCTCCTCGCTCGCATCCGAGCTTCGCGCCCACTCGAGTCTCCGTTCAGAGAGGCGGTCCTTCAGGGTCCGTCGGGCCCGCTGGAGGGCACTGTTCACGGAGGCGACACTTGCGTCGAGCAGCGATGCGGCGTCCTTCGCCGACAAGCCGACCACACCACGCAGGATCAGGACCGCACGCTGCTTGGGGGGCAGGTGCTGGATGGCGACCATGAACGTGAGCTCGATCGTCTCCTTGGCGGCGACGGCCTCGTCCGGCTCGGGCTCGGTCGTCGCGATCCCCGCGAGCAGCTGGTCCGGGTCCGGCTGGATCCGTGCGACTTCCGGCGCCTCAGCGGGTTGCAGCCGTCGCTGGCGCGCGTCGAGGCACGCGTTGGTTGCGATCCGGTACAGCCACGCCCGGAACGAGGAGTCGCCCCGGAAGCTCGTACGCGATCGCCACGCGCGCAGGAACGTCTCCTGGACTAGATCCTCCGAGTCCTCGAACGACCCGAGCATTCGGTGGCAGTGGACTCGCAGCTCGTGCCGGTGGCGCTCGGCGAGCTCGGAGAACGCGGCCTCGTCGCCGGCGGTCACGGCGGCGGCGACCGCGTCCACCTCGTCGCGGCTCTGCGTGATCTCGGTCGTGCTCATCCTCAGCCGACCGTACGCCCGGGTCCCGGCCCGCGCGTCGGGGGGCTCCCCGATTCAGGTCCCTGATATTCGTTGGGTGGGAGCGCGTACGGGAGGGTCAGCCGTCTGCTGTCGGGACCTGCTCACCCAGCGCATGCGCCAGCTTCCCGCGACCCGAGATGTCGAGCTTGCGGTAGACGCGGCCAAGGTGCGTCTCGATGGTCTTGCGGGTGACGAACAGGGCCTGCGCGATCTCGGG
>JBOGZH010000038.1:0-3942 GCA_050697095.1 Solirubrobacterales bacterium | reverse complement strand
AGATGGGGGGGACCTACAACGACGGCGTGCGCCTGCTGCGCTACGGCCGCGGCGTCGACAACACCAGGCTCCGCAACGAGCTGGGCTACGAGCCCCGGTTCGACGCGCTGGGCGCCGTCCGCGACTTCGCCGGTAAGTCCGGCTCGCGGCGGATCGTCCCGGTCCCCGGACCGCGGAGCGTCGCCGACGTCCTCGCGAGGCGCTGACGTGGAGGCGCGCCGGACCACCGCGACGGACGGCCGGAGCGTGGCGCCCGAGGCGATCGCGGACTTCCTGCGCGGCCTGCGCGAGGGGGTGGAGGAGGGGCTCGGCCCCCTGAGCGCGGCTCAGCGGGCGGCCACCGGGATGCCGGAGTCGTTCCGCGAGGCGCTGGAGCGCGGCGCCCAGCGGCTGCGTGGGGAGTACTCCGAGGACGAGTGGGGCTTCGACGAGGAGTTCGCCGAGGCGGTCACCCCGGGGTTCGAGTTTCTGTACGAGAGCTGGTGGCGGGTGAAGAGCGCGGGGGTGGAGCACGTTCCCGCGCAGGGGCGGGCGATGCTGGTCGCGAACCACGCGGGCTCGCTGTTCCCCTTCGACGCGTCGATGATGGCCGCCGCGATCCGCAGCGAGCACCCGATGCCCCGCTGGCCGCGATTCATGGTCCTCGACTGGGCCTTCGTGCTGCCGTTCCTCAGCACCTTCATGCGGCGTGTGGGCGGGGTGCCCGCGAACCCCGACAACGCAACCCGCCTGCTCGAGCAGGACGAGATCGTGATGGTCTTCCCCGAGGGGGTGAAGGGGACGGGCAAGCCGTTCTCGGAGCGCTACCGGCTGCAGCGGTTCGGCCGGGGCGGGTTCGTCGAGGTCGCGCTCAGGACCCGCTCCCCGATCGTTCCCGTCGCGGTCGTCGGCTCGGAGGAGATCTACCCGAAGCTCGGCGAGAGCAGCGTTCTCGCGAGGCTGATCGGTGCGCCCTTCGTCCCGATCACGCCCACCTTTCCGTGGCTCGGACTGCTCGGGCTCGTCCCCCTGCCCTCGCGGTGGCGGATCGAGTTCTGCGAGCCGATCGACCTATTGGACCATCCCCCCGAGGCCGCGTCGGACCGCCAGCTCGTCTTCGACCTCTCCGAGCAGGTCCGCGAGGTGATTCAGCAGAAGCTGTACGAGAACCTCGTTCTCCGCGGATCCGCGTTCATCTAGATGCACCGGCGCTCTGCTTGATCTCGCGTGACATCGGGCACTAGACTGCCCGCCACCGATGGCGACCGCGACCCGGAGCAGGGCGAAGGCGAAGTTCCGTTCCGCGGAGGAGCTGCGGGAGATCCTCGAGCGGGTGCTCTCCCGGGTCGACGAGAGCGAGCGCGCCGGCCCGGTGCTGCGCGCGACCGGAATGCGGCTCAGGCTGAGATGTCCGGACCTCGGGTTCGCCGTCAACATCGCCGCGAGCGAAAGCGCCGATTCGTGCATCTCGTGGAGCTTCGCGAAGCGCGCGCCGTGGAAGCCGAAGCTCGAGCTCACGATGGCCTCCGAGGTCGCGAACGCCTACCTCCAGGGCAAGGCGAGCGTCCCGGTCGCGATCGCGCGCGGCGAGATCAAGTGCGCCGGCGACGCTCGCGCCGCGCTTCTGTATCTCCCCGCGGCGAAGCTGATCACCGATCCCTACAGGGAGCTGGTCGCCGCCGAGTACCCCCACCTCGCGGTCGAGTAGCGGGGTTCCGTGTTGACTTGCCGCGGACCGCGGGCGTAAGCTCAGCGCACAGAACAGGACAGCAGGCCACCAGTGGGTCGGCGTCCGCCCGCCCCTTCGGCGACTGGGGCGGAGGCGAGGCCCGCAAGGCGCGATCAAGCGCCGCCGGCCGACGTCGCGGGCCGATAGCCCGCGAGCGACGGGGCCGCAAGACCCCGTCGCTCCTTTTTCGGGCAGATTGCACCTCTGATATGAGGGACGGAACGTGTCCGAAGAGGTGATCACGCTCAACGAGGCCGCGCGGCGCTCCGGCGTCACGGCGTCGACGCTGAAGCGATGGGCCGACCAGGAGGTGATCCCGGTCGAGGGCGATCGCTGGACGGTCGCCGCGGCGGCCCAGGCCCGGGTGGTCGCGCGGATGCGCGAGCGCGGACACTCGCTGCGCTCGCTCCGCACCGCGGTGGGCGAAGGCCGGCTGGCGTTCGGCTTCGTCGAGGAGCTGTTCCCCGACACCGCGAGGACGATCACCCTGGAGGAGGCGGCCCGGCGCACGGGCCTGGAGCCGGAGCTGATCGAGCGGATGATGACGCTGCTCGGGACGCCCGTCACCGCGGAGCACGCGCTCACGGAGCGGGACACCGAGGCGATGGCGGGGATCGCGAGCGTGCTCGAGGCCGGGTTCCCGCTAGTCGCGGTACTGCAGCTGGTCAGGGTGTACGCGCGGGCGCTGGGCGCGATCGCCGAGGCGGAGGTGCGGCTGTTTCACCTCTACGTGCACGAGCCCCTGATCCGCGAGGGGGTCGACGCGATGGAGATGTCGGAGGAGATGGAGGGCCTGGCGGGAGAGCTGATGCCGCTGACCACGCCCCTGATGGAGTACCTCCACAATCGCTACCTGCGGTTCTACATAGAGCAGGACGTCGTCGGCCACATGGAGGCCGAGTTCGCCGACGACCCGCAGGTCGGCCGGATCTCGATGGCGTTCTGCTTCGTCGATCTGACCGGCTTCACCCGGTTCACCGAGGAGGAGGGAGACGAGGAGGCGCTCGACCTCGTGGAGCGGTTCGTGGACACCGTCGAGGCCACCCTGCCCGCGGAGGCGACGATCGTGAAGACGATCGGCGACGAGGTGATGATCGTCTCGCCGGACCCGACGACCCTGACCGAGTGGGCGGTGGGCTTCCTCGGCCTGTTCCAGGAAAGGCCCCAGCCGAGGGTGGGGATCCACTGGGGCAAGGCCGTGTACCGCAACGCGGACTACTTCGGGACCGACGTCAACCTCGCTCACCGGGTCGTCGCCCGCTCCCTCGGAGGCGAGGTCGTGGTCACCCGCGGCGTCGTCGATGCGATCGGCAGCTCCGACTACCTCCAGTTCGACGAGATCGGCGAGGTCGAGCTGAAGGGATTCCCGGAGCCTGCGGAGCTGTTCACCGCTCGTCCGCGGACGAGCTAGCGGTCGCCGCGGGCAGTCGTAAGATCGCTCCATGCAGAGAGAGGAGGCGCTTCGCGCGCTGCACGGGGTGGTACGGGGAAGCGGCCTGATTCCCGAGGGCTCGTCGGGGGTCGCCCTGATCTCCGGCGGTCCGGATTCGACCTCCCTCGCCGCCGGGCTCGTGCAGCAGTGCGGGCGGCCCAACGTCCACGCCCTGCACCTGAACTACGGCCTCAGGGACTCGGCCGCTGCCGACGAGCAGATCTGCCGCAGGCTGTGCGCGCTGCTGCGCATCGACCTCCGCGTCGAGCGCCCCCGGCTCGGGGAGGGAAACGTGCAGGCGGCCGCTCGCGACGCCCGCTACGCGGCCGCGGAGCAGCTGCGCGAACGTCTGGGATGCGAGTGGGTGGCGACGGGCCACACCCGCACCGACGTCGCCGAGACGGTGCTGTACCGGCTCGCGTCGTCTCCCGGCCGCCGCGCCCTGCTCGGACTGCCGCCGAGGCGCGGGCGCGTCGTCCGTCCCCTGCTGGGGATCGATCGCGCCGAGGCGCGCCGTCTCGCGACCGACGCGGCGCTGCCGTTCGCCGACGACCCGACAAACCTCGATCCCCGCTTTGCCCGCAACCGGATCCGCGCCGAGGTGCTCCCGGCGCTCCGCGAGGTGAGCCCCCAGGTGGAGCGCAATCTGGCCGAGACGAGGGCCGAGCTCGCCGAGGAGACGCGGGTCCTCGACCGGATCGTGGCCGAGCTTCTCGAGGCCGGGGGGGCGGGCCCGGGCGCGAGCGCGATCCGCGCCGACGCGCTCCACGACGCCGAGCCCGCCCTGCGGCGGCTCGCGCTG